>JALDXR010000454.1:0-3681 GCA_032154865.1 Nocardioidaceae bacterium | reverse complement strand
CGCAAGTCGGGCAACGGGTCGACCGACAACGGCGATGCCGCCGAGTCGGCTGACCAGGCCGACTCCGGTGCGGCGACCTCGGACGACGCCGACGAGGGCGACTCCGACGGTTCCAGCAGCTCCGGATCGCGGCGGCGGCGCCGGCGTCGGCGGCGCGGCGAGGACGCCGAGCCGTCGCCTGACGACCCCGCCAACACCGTTGTACGTGTGCGCGAGCCGCGTGGCGCGGAGGACGAGATCACCGCGCTCGAGGGCTCGACCCGGATGGAGGCGAAGAAGCAGCGCCGCCGTGAGGGCCGGGCCGCCGGTCGGCGCCGGGCCCCGATCGTCAGCGAGGCCGAGTTCCTGGCCCGGCGCGAATCGGTCAAACGCGACATGGTCATCCGGCAGCGGGCCGACGTCACCCAGATCGGCGTTCTCGAGGACACCGTCCTGGTCGAGCACTACGTCGCCCGCGACTCGCAGACGTCCCTGATCGGCAACGTCTATCTCGGACGCGTCCAGAACGTGCTGCCCAGCATGGAGGCGGCGTTCATCGACATCGGCAAGGGCCGCAACGCCGTGCTCTACGCCGGTGAGGTCGACTGGAACGCGCTCGGCATGGAGGGCAAGCCGCACCGGATCGAGGACGCTCTGAAATCCGGGCAGACGGTGATGGTCCAGGTGACCAAGGACCCGGCCGGACACAAGGGCGCCCGGCTGACCGGCCAGATCAGCCTGCCCGGGCGTTTCCTGGTCTACGTGCCCGCCGGCCACACGAGCGGCATCTCCCGCAAGCTTCCGGACAACGAGCGGACCCGCCTCAAGGACCTGCTCAAGCAGGTGCTCCCCGATGACGCCGGCGTGATCGTCCGTACCGCTGCCGAGGGCGCCACCGAGGAGCAGCTCAACCGCGACGTCACGGCGCTGACCGCCCGGTGGGACGACATCAAGCAGAAGGCCGAGGGCAACCAGGCCCCACAACTGCTCTACGCCGAGCCCGACCTGATGCTCAAGGTGGTCCGCGACCTGTTCAACGAGGACTTCCGGTCGCTCATCGTGGACGGCTCCGACGCGGCCGACACCATCGAGGCGTACGTCGAGCACGTCGCCCCGGATCTGTCGGACCGACTCGAACGCTGGACCGGAGGCAAGGACGAGAAGGCCGACGGCAAGCAGTCGAAGGACGTCTTCGAGGCCCATCGCATCGACGAGCAGATCGCCAAGGGTCTCGACCGCAAGGTCTGGCTGCCGTCCGGCGGCTCGCTGGTCATCGACCGCACCGAGGCGATGACGGTCATCGACGTCAACACCGGCAAGTTCACCGGCTCCGGGGGCAACCTCGAGGAGACGGTGACGAAGAACAACCTGGAGGCGGCCGAGGAGGTCGTACGCCAGCTACGACTACGCGACATCGGCGGCATCATCGTCATCGACTTCATCGACATGGTCCTGGAGAGCAACCGCGACCTGGTGCTGCGCCGCCTCGTCGAGTGCCTCGGGCGGGACCGTACTCGCCACCAGGTCGCCGAGGTCACCTCGCTGGGCCTGGTGCAGATGACCCGCAAGCGGATCGGCACCGGCCTGCTGGAGGCGTTCAGCGAGCCGTGCGAGCACTGCAAGGGCCGCGGCGTGATCATCCACACCGAGCCGGTGGAGCCCAAGGCGTCGTCCTCCGACAACGGGTCGTCGCGCCGGCGCGGCAAGCGCGGTGGCGGCTCCGGATCCGGCTTGGACTCGAAGAAGTCGGAGTCGAAGAAGTCGGAGTCGAAGTCGGCCAAGAAGTCGGAGTCGAAGGCGGGCAAGAACTCGGAGTCGAAGTCGGCGAAGAAGTCCTCTTCGCGGCGTTCCAAGAAGAAGACCGACAGCGCCGATTCGGCTGACTCCAAGGCGACCGATGGCGGGTCGAACGAGTCCAAGTCGACCGAGCCGGTCAAGGAGAAGCAGCCGGCCGCGTCGTAGGGCGCGACCCGCTTTGACCGAACTCGACCTGAGTCCGTATCCTTGGAGGTCGGCGCGTGTGCAAGTGTGCGCCGCTTCCCTTTGACGAGAGAGTGAGTCCGCGGTGTACGCGATCGTGCGCAGTGGTGGCCAGCAGCAGAAGGTCGCCGTCGGCGATGTCCTCGAGATCGACAAGGTCGACGCGCGTCCGGGTGAGTCGCTGCTGCTGCCGGCCGTGCTGCTGGTCGACGACGGCAAGGTGACCGCCGAGGCCAAGAAGCTGGCGAAGGTCAAGGTCACCGCCGAGATCCTCGGCGACACCAAGGGCCCCAAGATCGACATCGGCAAATACAAGAACAAGACCGGTTACCGTCGCCGCCAGGGACACCGTCAGAAGTACACCCAGGTCAAGGTGACCGACATCAAGACGACGAAGTAGCGCAAGCGAGGACTGAGCGATGGCACACAAGAAGGGTGGCGGGTCGTCCAACAACGGCCGCGACTCCAACGCGCAGCGGTTGGGCGTGAAGCGGTTCGGTGGCCAGCTGGTCAATGCCGGCGAGATCATCGTCCGGCAGCGTGGCACGCACTTCCACCCCGGCACCGGCGTCGGCCGTGGCGGCGACGACACGCTGTTCGCCCTGATCGAGGGCAACGTGGAGTTCGGCACCCGGCGCGGTCGCCGGGTGATCAACGTCGTGCCGGCGCCGTCGGAGTGACGCGGGCGACCAGCACGAGCAACCAACGCTGAAGGGGCGGTCCGCATCGACGGGCCGCCCCTTTCACATGTCACCGCCCCACTGGGGGTAGCCAAATCGCGCAACACGCCCGGCGTGTCGCGCAGAATGGCTACCGCCAGTGGTGACGTACGAAGGAAGGAGGCGTCGTGGCGGTCCCGACGTTCGTCGACCGGGTCGCGTTGCACGTCTCGGGCGGGCGCGGCGGCAACGGTGTGGCGTCGGTGCATCGGGAGAAGTTCAAGCCGCTCGGCGGTCCCGACGGGGGCAACGGCGGCCATGGCGGCGACGTCGTGCTGCGGGTCGATCCCGGCGTCACGACTCTCATCGACTACCACACCCAACCGCACCGGCGGGCCGGTCACGGCGCACACGGCAGCGGTGGCAACAAGAGCGGCGCGAGCGGCGACTCGCTCGTCCTGCCGGTGCCGGACGGCACCGTGATCAAGGCCGACGACGGTGCGCTGCTCGCCGATCTGGTCGGCGCCGGCACCGAGCTCGTCGTCGCGGCCGGCGGCCGGGGCGGGCTCGGCAACGCCGCCCTCGCCTCCCCGAAGCGCAAGGCGCCGGGCTTCGCACTGCTCGGCGAGCCGGGGGAGGACCGCCGCGTCCTGCTCGAGCTCAAGGTGGTCGCCGACATCGGGCTGGTCGGCTACCCGAGCGCGGGCAAGTCGAGTCTGGTCGCCGCCATGTCACGGGCCAGGCCGAAGATCGCCGACTATCCGTTCACGACGCTGACGCCGAACCTGGGTGTCGTCACGGCCGGGGATGCCACGTTCACGGTCGCGGACGTGCCGGGTCTGATCGAGGGCGCCAGCGACGGACGCGGACTCGGCCACGACTTCCTGCGCCATGTCGAGCGGTGTGCCGCGTTGGCGCATGTCATCGACTGTGCGACCCCCGAACCGGGTCGCGATCCCCTCACCGACCTCGACGTCATCGAGCGCGAGCTCGCGTCGTACGGCGGGTTGGACGACCGGCCTCGGATCGTCGTACTCAACAAGATCGACGTCCCCGACGCGCG
>JALDXR010000453.1:0-3711 GCA_032154865.1 Nocardioidaceae bacterium | reverse complement strand
GGCGCCCGCCAGGGACCGCGCAGCAGGCTGCGGGATAGGGAGACACGCCCTAGTCAGTCAGACCGACTGAGCCACGTACGCGAGCCCGATGGCAGCCGCCAGGGCGCCGAGCAGGAGCGTCAGGGCGCGCTGCGGCAGCAACGGTTGCAGCCAGGCTCCGACGTAGCCACCGAACAAGCCGCCAAGACCCGCACAGACGCCGATCGTCCAGACCGGTTCGACGGCGGTCGTCGTCGAAAGGCCGAGCAGCAGGTACGCGGCGAGACCGACGGTCGACGTCACCAGGGTCGACGTGAGAGCCGCCGGAGCGACGACCGCGATCGGCAGTCCCCATACGACAAGGGCCGGTCCGATCAGCGAGCCACCACCAATGCCGTAGATCCCGCCGGCGAACCCGACGACGAGTCCGAGGGCGGCCAGCCGCGGCAGGGCCGGAACCTCCTCCCGGGACGTTCGGCGTTCCCAGCCGATGCCGCGCACACACAGCCACAGTCCGAGTGGGAGCAGGAGGCCTGCGGCTACCAAGCGGAACGCTGATTCGCCCGGCACGGTGTACACCCGAACCACGGCGCCGATCGTGACGCCGGGCACGGTTCCGGCGAGCAGGGCGCCGGTGAGCGGGCGTACCAGCTGCCGACTCAGGCCGTAGCGGTACAGCGAGCCCGGTCCGGACACGACGTTGTAGAGGAGATTGGTCGGCGTGACCGCCGGGCTCGGCACGTCGAGCAGGCTCACCTGGATCGGAAGGAGGAAGACCGCCCCGGAGACGCCGACCGGCGCCGTCAGCAGTGCGAGGACGAAGCCGACCGCCAGAGCCAGCAACGCCGTATCGACCATCCGCCGACCTTAGTCGATCGGTTCACATGACTTTCAGGCGGTCGCGAGACGCTCGATCGCGGACAGCGGGATGTTGACCCAGCTGGGTCGATTGTGCTTTTCGTAGACGACCTCGTAGGCGGCCTTGTCGATCTCGTACGCCCGCAGCAGCACCTCCTGGGCGCGCGGGTCCTCGCCGCGGGCGGCGGAGTAGCCGTCGAGGAAGGCCGTCCGATTGCGCTCGGCCCACTCGTCGACCCGGTGGCGCTCCTGTGAGGTCATCTCGGACGGCAGCACCATCGAGTACGCCGCGTAGTCGAAGGACCTGAGCATCCCGGCGACGTCCCGGATCGGCGAATCGAGCGCGTTCCGCTCCGCCAGTGGCTTGGCCGGCTCGCCCTCGAAGTCGATGATCACCCAGCCGCCGATGGTGCGCAGCGTCTGTCCGAGATGCAGGTCGCCGTGGACCCGCTGGACGGGCACCGACGTCTCCAGGGTCGCAAGGGCGTCGTAGGCCGAGCCGAGCGTCGCCGCGTATGGCTTGAGCTCGGGCGCGGTCGCCACCGCTTCGGCAAGCCGCTTCCGAAGCCGATCGGCCAGCTGCTTGACCTCCGCGACTCCCCAGGTGTCGGTCTGCAATGCCTCGGCGAGGTCGCCGTGGAGTCGGGCGACCGTGCCGCCCAGTCGCTCGGCCTCGGCCGCGAAGTCGCCGCCCACCTCGTCGGCATGGAGATCGGCCTCCATCATGAGGTCGCGAACACTCGCGCGGGCGTACTCCCATCCGTCGGTGCCGCTGCGGAGGAAGTCCTGCAGCATCGTGAGGTCGTAGCCCTGGCGCCCGTCCCTCGGCTCGGTCGCCATCCAGCCGCGCAGCGGAGCGATCGCGGTCGATCCGGCGCGGGTGAGCGCGTCGTGGATCTCGATGTCGGGGTTGCGTCCCGCCACCACCTTGCGGAAGACCTTGAGCAGCAGATTCTCACCCAGCACGAGCGAGGTGTTGCTCTGTTCGCCGGTCAGCATGACCGACGGCGTCTCGGTGTCGATGTCGACGGGTCCGAGGACGGTGTGCGTCACGCCGCCCGAGTCGTCGCGATCGACGAACCCCAGGACGTACGCGCCGATCGCCGCCCGGTCGTGCAGTGCGTCGTAGGCGACCAGGCGCCCGTGGTCGGGGTCGTCGTAGGTGCCGATGAGGGCATGCGCCATGCGTTCCGGCTCGGACTCGTAGTAGGCCATCGGAACGTGGTAGATCTGCGGCTCGCCGTCGGTGAGCACTCTGACCAGCTCGACCCGCACCAGCGGCTCGTCGTCCTTGGTGTCGAGCCAGGGCAGCCGAACGACCTCGTCGATCGACGACACCCCGCCCTTGCCCGCGAACCACCGCTGGTCGTTCATGTAGTGGAGGAGCTGGGCATCGAAATCCGCTGTCACGGTCGACTTGCCTCCTGGTTCTTCGGTAGTCGAAACCAGTAGAAGCCGTAGCCGCCGAGTGTCAGCAGGTACGGCAACTCACCGATCGCCGGGAACTCCACACCGCCGAGGGTCTCGATCGGACGTACTCCCTCGAAGGGACGCAGGTCGAGCTCGACCGGCTGGGCGAAGCGGGACAGGTTGTTGACGCAGAGCATCGCGTCGTCGCCGAACTCTCGAAGGAACGAGAGCACCGCCGGGTTGGAGCCGCCGATGTCGGTGAAGCTACCGAGGCCGAGTGCGGGATGCTGCTGCCGGATCTGGATCATGCGCCGGGTCCAGTGCAGCAGCGAGGACGTGTTCGCGAGATCGGCCTCGACGTTGACCGCCTGGTAGCCGAAGACCGGGTCCATGATCACCGGCAGGGTCAGTCGTCCGGGCGTCGCGCTGGAGAAGCCGGCGTTGCGGTCCGGCGTCCACTGCATCGGCGTCCGCACGCCGTCACGGTCACCCAGCCAGATGTTGTCGCCCATCCCGATCTCGTCGCCGTAGTAGAGCACCGGCGATCCCGGAAGCGACAGCAGAAGTGCCGTGAACAACTCCATCTGGTCGATGTCGTTGTCGAGCAGCGGTGCCAACCGACGGCGGATCCCGATGTTGGCCTTCATCCGCGGGTCCTTGGC
Source organism: Nocardioidaceae bacterium (assembly GCA_032154865.1). Taxonomy (GTDB): domain Bacteria; phylum Actinomycetota; class Actinomycetes; order Propionibacteriales; family Nocardioidaceae; genus DATFRX01. The sequence goes on along the minus strand of JALDXR010000453.1, from coordinate 802 downwards.
GTACTCGGCCCACATGTAGTCGCGGTCCTCGTCGGTCACCATCTCGAGCGTCAGCTCGTCATGGTTGCGCAGGAAGATGCCCCAGTGGCAGTTCTTCGGGATGTCCGGCGTCTGGCTGAGGATCTCCGAGATCGGGTAGCGCGACTCCCGGCGCACCGCCATGAAGATGCGCGGCATGACCGGGAAGTGGAAGCACATGTGGCACTCGTCGCCACCGGTGTTGAAGTCGCCGAAGTAGTCGACGACGTCGGTGGGCCACTGGTTGGCCTCGGCCAGCAGCACCCGGCCGGGCCAGCCGTCGTCGACGAACGTGCGTACCTTCCTCAGGAAGGTGTGGGTCTCGGGCAGGTTCTCGCCGTTGGTGCCCTCACGCTCGTAGAGGTACGGCACGGCGTCCAGCCGGAAGCCGTCGACGCCGAGGTCGAGCCAGAACGCGAGGGCGTCGAGCATCGCCTGATGGACGGCCGGGTTGTCGAAGTTGAGGTCCGGCTGATGGCTGTAGAAGCGATGCCAGAAGTACTGGCCACGCACCGGATCCCAGGTCCAGTTGGACGCCTCGGTGTCGACGAAGATGATGCGAGCGTCCTGATAGAGGTCGTCGGTGTCGGACCAGACGTAGAAGTCGCCGTACGGACCGTCCGGGTCGGACCGCGACGACTGGAACCACGGATGCTGGTCCGACGTGTGGTTCATGACGAAGTCGATGATCACCCGGATGCCGCGACTGTGAGCGGCGTCGAGGAACATCTTGAAGTCGTCGATGGTGCCGATGTCCTCGGCGACGTCGGTGTAGTCCGACACG
>JALDXR010000452.1:0-3714 GCA_032154865.1 Nocardioidaceae bacterium | reverse complement strand
GTCTGATGCTGCAGTTGTCCGGTGTCGTCGCGGGCTACGGCGGTGGCGACGTTCTCCAAGGCGTCGACATCGAGGTGCGGCCGCAGTCGGTCGCCTGCATCGTGGGCCCGAACGGCGCCGGCAAGTCGACCGTGCTCCGCGCCGTGAGTGGACTGCTCACCCCGCGCCTCGGCGAGATCCACCTCGACGGCGATCGGATCGACGGGCAGTCCCCGGCCCAGATCCTGCGGCGTGGCGTCAGCCAGGTGCCGCAGTCCGATGCGCTGTTCCCGACCTTGACGGTGCGCGAGAACGTACTCCTTGGCGGCTACATCATCCGGCGGGATCGCAAGCTCGTCCGACGCCGCTACGACGAGGTCAAGGAGATCTTCTCGATCGTCGCCGACCGGGCGAACGACAAGGCCGGCAACCTGTCCGGCGGTCAGCGGCGAATGGTCGAGTTCGCCCGGTCCCTGATGCTCGACCCGGTGCTCGTCATGCTCGACGAGCCGTCGCTCGGCCTCGATCCCAAGGCGCTGCAGTCGGTCTACGACTCGGTCCAGCTGATGTGCGAGCACGGGAAGACCCTGCTGATCGTCGAGCAGAACGTCCGGTTCGGCATGCGGCTCGCGACCGACGGCATCGTGATGGAGAGCGGCCGCGTCGTGACCCAGCGTCCGGCCAAGGCGGTCGTCGACGACCCCGACATCGCCCGGCTCTACTTCGGCGGAACGGTCGTCAAGTGACCACGCCAGCCACCCGCGACGGATCAACTCGGGTGCGCGCGGACATCATCGTCGCGGGAGCGGGCCACAACAGTCTGATCACGGCCTGCTACCTCGCCAAGGCCGGCTACCGCGTCGTCGTCCTCGAGGCCCGGCCGATCCCCGGCGGCGGCGCCGCGACGGAGGAGCCGCTGCTGCCGGGCTACCGGATCGACTCGTGCTCGACCGGGCACACGATCATCCAGGGCAACCCGCTGATCGCCGACGACGAGCTCGGTCTGCTGTCCGAGCACGGTCTGCGCTACGTCGATCCCGAGCCGGTCGCCCACGTCGGATTCCCCGACGGCGAACAGCTGACCCACTGGCTCGACGTCGATCGCACCCTCGACGAGTTCGCCCGCTTCTCCAAGGCCGACGCCGAGGCGTACTCCCGCATGCTGCGCGAGTGGGACGAGGTCAAGACGCTGTTCGGGGCCAGCCAGTACCGGCCGATCGGAGTCGCCCCGTCGCTGGACCAACTGCTCTCGGAGCACCCGCGCGGCAACATCTGGAAGCGCCGCCGGATGCTGAGTGCCTGGGACGTGATCCGGCACGAGTTCGAGAGCCGGCACGTCCAGTCTTACCTGCTCTGGCAGGCGTACCAGACGTTCGTCAGGCCCGACTCGGCCGGCACCGGAATCCTGGCGTACTCCACGGTCTGTTCCCGCCAACGCCGCAGCTGGACGATTCCGCTCGGCGGCTCCGGTGCGCTCTCGGACGCGCTGGTGAGTTGCCTGAAGGGCTACGGCGGGACTGTCGAATGTGACCGGTCCGTGCAGGCGCTCCTGGTCGAGAACGGCCGCTGCGGCGGCGTCGAGACGACCGATGGCGAGCAGTTCCGGGCCGAGGTCGCCGTCGTGTCGACCATCCACGTCAAGCACCTGCTCCACATGGCGCCGGCCGACGTCTGGCCGGAGGACTGGCGCTTCGGCGTCGAGACGTACGACCCGGGCGCGGCCGGGCTCGCGGTCTATCTCGCGGCCACGCAGCCGCCCACATTCTCCCGCGGAGACGGTGAGCCGTGTACCGCCGTCTCCGCGGGCACCATCGGCTGGCCCGAGGACGTGATCCGCTACGGGCGGGACATGTCCGACGGCCGCTGGAGCGACGACATCGCCTGGCTGTTGATCGCGACGCCGACCCTGGCCGACTCGTCGCGCGCACCGAACGGCCGGCACACCGTCAAGCTGCTCGCACCGCACGGGTGGCGGCTCCCGGCCGGGGAGACCTGGGACTCGCTCAAGGCTCGCCGCAAGGACGCCCTGCTCGGCCACGTACGGCGGTTCTGCCCCGACTTCACCGACGACGTCATCGAGGCCGCGCTGGTCAAAGGGCCGCGCGACTTCGAGGCCGCCAACCCCCACATGGTCCGCGGTGCCTGGCACGGCGGTGACCGGAGCATCGCGTTCGCCGGGCCGCACCGTCCCGCGCCGGGCTGGGCCTCGCATCGCACGCCGCTCGCCGGGCTCTACCAGACCGGAGGCACCACGCATCCCGGCGGCTCGATCACCGGCGGCCCCGGCCGCAACGCGGCGCAGATCATCTTGTCGGATCTCGGCACGTCACTCGAGGAGGTAGTTCATGCCTGACGCCGCCGTCGAGACCGCGATCGCCCATTGGGGCCCGCGGATGATCCAGAACGGAGTCGACTACAACGACTTCGTGCGTACGACCGATCGGGTGGAGTCGTGGGGCGATTGGCTGCCCCAGTGGAGCCGTACTGCCGACGAACATGCCGAGCGGGCCTTCCGCGCCGAGGCCGACGGCCACGGCCTGACCGCCGGACACGCCTGGCGCAACGCCGCCGTCGACCGGCACTTCGGCAAGTTCGTGTGGATGGTCGACCTCGATCTCGTCGAACAGGCGACCCGGCGTTGCGTCGAGGAGATGCTCAACGCGCACCGGTTGCTCGACCCGACCGCCGAGCGGGTGACCGTGCCGGTCGACGGCGCCACCCTCGCGGCCAACCTGCGCCGTCCAGCGGACGTGACGCTGCCACCGGTCGTGGTCCTGGTCCCCGGGCTCGACTCGACGAAGGAGGAGTTCTTCTTCCTCGAACAGGCCTTCCTGGACCGCGGGATGGCCACGGTCTCGGTCGACGGGCCGGGCCAGGGCGAGACCGGCCTGGACCTGCCGATCCGCTACGACTACGAGTCCGCGCTGTCGCCGTTGCTGGATCAGATCTGCGCCCGCGACGACGTCGACGCCAGGCGGATCGGCCTGCTCGGTGTGAGCCTCGGCGGCTATTACGCCCCGCGAGTGGCGGCGTACGAGCCCCGGATCCGCGCCGTCGTCGGGATCAGCGGGCCGTACCGATGGGGCGAGCTGTGGGACGACCTGCCGCCGATGACCCGCGACACGTTCACGGTGAAGTCCGGTGGCGGCAGCGACGACGACGGACGCGAGCGCGCCAAGGCGCTCGACCTCACCGACGTGTGCGAGCGGATCGACGTGCCGGCGCTCTATGTGACCGGGGCCCACGATCGGCTGATCCCGTGGGAGCAGACGAAGCAGCAGGCCGACGCCACTCCGGACGGCGAGTTCGTCTGTTATCCCGACGGCAACCACGGGGCGGCGAACCTGCCGAGTGTGGCGCGTCCGATGATCGCCGACTGGATGGCCGATCGGCTTGCCGGCGCCTGAGGAGACGCCCGAGCGGCGCTGCGTCGACGTCCACTGCCATGTCGTCGTGCCCGAGTTGCTGCTCTCGGTGGCGCCGGACGAGTCGTGGCGGCCGGCGGTCTGGTGGGACGACGACGGCCAGGTCGTCGAGATCGCTGGTCGCCGGCTGCGCTCGGCCGTCGGCGAGATGGTCCATGTCGGTGCCATCCTGGCCGCGCAAGCCGCCCGGGGCGTCGACGCCGTCGTGCTGAGCCCATTCGTGCCGCTGCTGTTCCCCGATGTCGATGCGGACGAGTGTCGTTGGCGGTGTGCCCTGTTCAACGCGGGTCTGGCCCGGATGGTGCGGGAG
>JALDXR010000048.1:0-12797 GCA_032154865.1 Nocardioidaceae bacterium | reverse complement strand
AACGATGTAGTCCCCTATGCGCTTGACGATGTCTCCCTCATCGACGCCGAGCTCCTGGTTGTTGGTGATCGAGGCGACGCCGTCGAAAACCGGGGTCGCGCGCATGCCGGTCACCGTGATCATTTCTTCCAGCACACACGGCTCTTCGGAGTCTTCGCATCCTTCGTCGACAAAGACCGGGCCACCGCCCCGGCCGCTCCACACTTCCTCGCTGAAGATCGCTGCCTTGTCTACGTACTACGAGAGCGGCCGCTCCGCCGGAGGACGCACCGGCTGAGTACGCCGGGTTCCAGGGATTGCGAGTCGGCTCGCAGTCGGCGTACTCCGTCGTGGCGTTGAACCCGAACTCCGGCAGCTTGCTCTTGCCCATGTTGACGACGCCCTGGGCGAGGTACTGCCGCGCGATGTCGTCGTAGTCGGTGGCGGGGAGACCGACGTACGCGCGGGTGCCGTGATTGGTCGGCAGACCGCGTACGTCGACGTTGTCCTTGATAAACGTCGGCACGCCGGCGAAGTCACCGTTGGGTCGCACCATGGAAGCGCGGGTCAGCGCCGAGTCGAAGTCGGCGAACGCGATCGCCTTGATCCGCCGATCCAGTCGCTCCGCCCGGGCGATCGCGGCCTCCACCGCTTCGGTGGCGCTGATCTCACGACGTCGGATCGTCTCGGCGACCGCGGTGGCGTCCCGGTCGCCCAAGGCATCGGCAGCGAAGACGTGCACCCGAGGGCCGGTCACAAGAAAACGCTACCGCCAACGCCGATGACCAAGGTCCCCCGGTCGTCAGGCCGTCCGGACCTGGCCGCTCCGCGTCGAGCGCATCAGGCTGACAAGTGCGTTCCCTGGCAGCGGAGGTGTGCCATGTCCGAACTCAACGCGGATCTCGTACTCGAAGGCGGCGGCGTCAAGGGGATCGCCCTGGTGGGGGCGTACAGCGTGATCGAGGAGCGGGGCTACACGGTCAAACGCGTCGCCGGGACGTCCGCGGGCTCGATCGTCGGCGCCCTGCTGGCCGCTGGCATGACGGCCAAGGAGCTCGAGGCCGAGATGCGGTCGCTGGACTACTCGAAGTTCAAGGACCGGGGGCTGCTCGACAAGTTCCCGCTCGGCAAGGCGCTGTCGGTGCTGTTCGAGGACGGCGTCTACGAGGGCAACTACGCCAGGAACTGGGTGAGCCAGCAACTCGAGAAGAAGGGCGTCAAGACCTTCGCCGACCTGCCGTACGACGGATCGGACCTCGACGCCGACGAGCGTTATCGGCTCGTGGTGATGGCCTCCGACATCACGAGAGGACGGCTACGCCGACTGCCCTGGGACTACGGGGTGTACAAGCTCGAGGCCGGCAAGCAGGCAGTCGCTGACGCCGTACGCGCGTCGATGTCGATCCCGTTCTTCTTCGAACCCGTCAAGTTGACTCACCGGGAAGGCCACGAGTCCGTCCTCGTCGACGGCGGCATGCTGTCGAACTTCCCGGTCGACGTGTTCGACGCGCCGAAGGGTCGAGAGCCGCGCTGGCCGACGTTCGGGATCAAACTGTCGGCGCGGGCCAAGGCGCTGGAGGGCGCGATCGCCGACGTTCATGGGCCGATCGACATGACCAGGGCGATGATCAAGACCATGACGGGCTTCTACGACCGGATGTACGTCGACCAGCCCGACTTCCAGGCGCGGACGATCTTCGTCGACACCGGCACGATCCAGGCGACCGACTTCGAACTCACCGCGAAGCAGCGCGACACCCTGTTCGAGAACGGTGTCGAGGCGGCGAAGAAGTTCTTCGACGGCGGCGACGGCCAGCCCCCGTGGAACTGGGAGGCGTACAAGAAGCGCTTCCGCAACGCCCCCTGACGGCTACCCCCAGTGGGCGGTCAGGCGCCGCGGAGGTCGGCGACCGCGGCGGCCAGCAGGTCGATGCCTTCGACGATCTGCCGTTCGTTGAGCGAGGAGTAGCCGAAGATCAGGCCTTGCGGGCCGGGATTCTCGATGCGGTACGGCCCGACGCAGGAGACTCCCACGCCGCGATCGGCGGCGGCGGCCGCTACGGACTTCTCGTCGAGATCATCCGGCAGCCAGGCGACCAGGTGGATACCGGCCGAGATGCCGATCGGCTCGAAGTCGGGCAACCGCTCCTGGAGTGCGGTGAGCAAGACGTCCCGGCGCTGTCGGTAGACCGGCCGCATCCGGCGCAGGTGCCGATCGAACTCGCCTCGCTCCAGGAAGTCGGCGAACGCCAGTTGGTCGATCGCCGGTGAGCCGCGGTCGGCGAGGAGCTTCGCGTTGGCGACCGCGTCGGTGAGGTGCGAAGGCACGACGAGCCAGCCGATCCGGAGACCGGGCGCAAGCGTCTTGCTGGCCGACCCGGCATAGACGACATGGTCCGGCGAGAGCCCTTGCATGGCGCCGACCGGAGACCGGTCGTAGCGGTACTCCGCGTCATAGTCGTCCTCGATCACCAGCGACCCGCGGCGCTTCGCCCAGTCGATGACGGCCGCCCTCGACTCGGCCGAGAGGACGCCGCCGAGCGGCCACTGGTGGGACGGCGTCAGGACGACCGCGTTGGCGTCGGTCCGCTCCAGCGCGTCCACGTCGATCCCGTCGTCTTTGACCGGGACGCCCACCACGTCGATGCCGAGGCCGCGTGCGACCGGCACGGCGTCGTCGCCGGACGACGGATCCTCGACGGCCAGGCACCGGGCGCCGGACTCCCGCAGCGCGTGCAGCACCAGCGCGATGCCCTGGCCGTAGCCGCTGCTGATCACGACGTTGTCCGCACTGGCGTCGGTGCCGCGGACCCGGTCGAGGTAGCCGGACAGTGCCTCCCGCAACTCCGGCATTCCGCGACCGCTGAGATAGCCGAACCGATCGCTGGGCGCCTCGGTGACGACCCGCCGGATCGAGCGCAGCCAGGCCGTTCGCGGGAAGTTGGAGACGTCCGCGCGTCCGTACCGAAAGGCGATCCGTGCTCGCCGCTGCACGGTCACCGGTGCCGGTGCCAGTGTCGGGCGCGGCTCGATCGCGACCTGGGTGTAGCCGCCGGCCCGGCTGGTCAGGTAGCCCTCGGCGACCAGTTGCTGGTACGCCTCGACGACGACGCCACGGGACACGCCGAGGTCACCCGCGAGCGTGCGGGTCGGCGGCAGCGCCATGCCTTGCCGCAGCCGCCCGGTCCGGATCGCGTCGCGGATCGCGGCCTCGATCTGGCGGTGCAGCGGCTCGCCCAGGTCGCGCTGGAGCTCGAGAAGCAGCTCCCCGGGGGCCTTCGGATTGGTCCTGGAATCGTTCATCAAACTGGACCTTATCCCTAGTACCAATCGCTGTCAGGCTCGTGCTCATGACACTCGGACACGCAACCCGGGGCAAACTCACCAGCCACACCGAGGGACTGGACGGCCAGCGCCTGTTCCCCGACGACGACGGCTACGACGACGCCCGGGCGGTCTGGAACGCCATGGTCGACCGGCGACCGCGCATGATCGTGCGCTGCACCAAGGTCGCCGACGTCGTGACCGCCATCAGGGCCGCCCGCGAGCTCGACCTGGAGATCGGTGTTCGGTGCGGCGGCCACAGTGTGCTCGGCCTGTGCACCCCCGAGGACGGGCTCATGATCGATCTGACACCGATGAGCGCCGTCCGGGTCGACCCTGAGAAGCGCCGGGCCTGGATCCAGGGCGGCGCACTGCTCGGCGCCCTCGACGTCGCGACGCAGGAGCACGGCCTCGCGACGACGGCCGGCAACGTCTCGCACACCGGCGTCGGCGGCCTGACCCTCGGCGGCGGCATGGGCTGGCTGGCGCGACTGTACGGGCTGTCGTGCGACAACGTCGTCTCGTACGAGGTCGTCACTGCCGCCGGTGATGTGGTCCGGGCCAGCCGCGACGAGCACCCGGAGCTGTTCTGGGGCCTGCGCGGCGGCGGGGGCAACTTCGGCATCGTCACCGAGTTCGAGTTCGAGCTGCACCCGGTCGGCACCCGCAGCCTGGTCGCCGAGTACGACTTCCCGATCGACCAGACGGCCGCGGCCATGCGGGTCTGGCGCGACCTCAGCGAGTCGGCCCCGCGGGCGGCGACGTTCAACGCCGCCGTCGGACCCGACACGGCGATGCTCGGCTTCGTGTGGGTCGGCGACCCCGAGGAGGGCCGGCGGCTGCTGCCCTCGATGGCCGAGCTCGGTACTCCGATCGCCGAGCGGGTCAGCGAGATGTCGTACGTCGAGCTGCAGACCCGCGAGGACAGCATCGAGGGCCACACGTTCCGGCGTTACTGGAAGGGCCATCTGCTGCCGGAGCTGTCCGATGCCGCGATCGATGCGCTGGTAGGTCGCGCCGGGCAGACCGATCTACTGCCGGGCCTGAGCCTGCAGGCCTACGGCGGCGCGATCTCGGACGTGCCGGAGGACGACACCGCGTTCGGCAACCGCGGGACGCGGTTCGAGTACATCGCCGCGAGCAAGTGGAGCGACCCGGCCGAGGACGCCGACCGGATGGCGGTGGGCCGCCGGTGTGCCGCCGAGCTCGAACCCTTCGCCAGTGGCGTCTACGTCAACGTGATCAGCGACGACGGTGCGAGTGGCGTGCGCCGGGCGTACCCGCCGGACAAGCTCGCCCGGCTCACCGCGCTCAAGGACGTCTATGACCCCGACAACAGCTTTCATCTCAACCAGAACATCCGCCCCAGCGAGTGACCTGGACAAGGAGCCGCCACGATGAGCAAGATCGTCAACTCGACCTACATCTCCCTCGACGGCGTGGTCGAGAATCCGCACCTGTGGCCAGCGCTGCCCGCGGGTCGCGGCGACACTGGCGATCAGATTCAGGTGGATCTACTGCAGACCAGCGACGCCGTGGTGATGGGCCGGCGAACCTACGACGCCTTCGCGCCGGTGTGGCCGACCCGCTCCGGTGATCCGTACAGCGATCGGATCAACACCATGCCGAAGTACGTCGTGTCGTCGACGCTGACGGATCCGGAATGGGCCAACACCACGGTCATCGACGGCAACGGCGACGTGACTGGCGAGATCCGGCGCCTCAAGGAGTCGGGTCAGAATCTCGTGCAGTATGGCTTCGGGCAGTTGTCGTACGCGATGCTCGAAGCCGGGCTGCTCGACGAGATCCGGCTCTGGGTGCATCCACAGATCGTCGGCAGCGGCGGCCTAGGCGATCTGCTGTTTCGCGAGACCACGCCCACCAACCTCCGGTTGCTCGACTCGACGCCGCTGGGCAACGGCATCGTGATCCTGTCCTACGCCGTCGGGTCGTAACCTCGTTTGGTGACCGGCTACTACCACGTCGACGTCTTCACCGATGTCCCGTACGCAGGCAACAGCGTCGCGGTCTTCGTCAACGCTCCGGCGCTGACCGATCGGCAGCTGCTCGCGATCACGCAGGAGCTGCGGCACTTCGAGACGATCTTCGTCACTGGTGCGATCGCGTCGGGGTCCGTCGAGGCCAGGGTCTTCGACCTGACCCAGGAGCTCGACTTCGCCGGTCATCCGGTCCTCGGCGCCGCCGCGGTGCTGCACGAGCTCGCCGATTCCACGGTGGACGACGACCGGGAGTGGACCTTCGACCTCCCCGCTCGGAAAGTACGGGTAACCACGCGTCGATCAGCCTCCGGCCACGTGTCGGCGCTGCTGGACCAAGGGCGACCCGAGTGGATCCGCGAGACCGCTCCGCTCGATCGGCCCACGGTGGCCACGGCCTTCGGCCTCGACGTGTCCGACCTCGACGACGCGTTGCCGCTCGAGATCGTGTCGACCGGTCTTCGGTACCTGATCGTCCCGGTGAACGGCCCGGCCCTGGCCCGCGCGTCGATCCGGCATCGCGATCTGGCCGGTCTGCTGCATCGGATGGGCGCCCAGTACGCCTACGTCCTCGACCCGACGGCGGTCGAAGGCCGGCACTGGGAGAACGACGGCTCGATCGAGGACGTCGCGACCGGGAGCGCAGCCGGGTGCGTGGCGGCCTTTCTGGTGCGTCACGGTCGGGCTGCCCTCGATCACCCGATCGCGCTGTCCCAAGGGCGCTTCGTGGGCCGGCCGAGCACCATCGTCGCGACCGTCCACGGCTCGAGCGAGGCGATCGAACGCGTCACCGTCTCCGGCGACGTCAGCATCGTCGCCACGGGCGTACTGCGGTCGCTGCCCGCATCATCGCCACCGGCGTAGCCGTCCAGACCCGCCCACTCACCCGCCCGCGTTCCGGACGCCAGGCAGAACTCTGGTCGCCAGGAGCTCGACCTGCCGTTCGCGCTCGTCGCCGACCGGCATCAGGTTGACCGCGTTGAAGCCGATGGTGACGAGGTCGGCGAGCTGCTTCGTCACGGCCTCGATCGAGCCCGCGACGTCGGCCGATTCGGTCTCGCCGTCGTCGGTGATGCGTATCGTCAGGTTGCATGCGTAGGTGAGCGCGTCCGGGTCGCGGCCGGCGGATCGGGCGGCGTCGACGACCCGGCGCCGCAGCCCGGCGATCCGATCGGGTCCGGCGTATCCGAGGGTCGGGATCCAGCCGTCCGCCAGCTGCCCGGTGACGGCCAGTGCCCGTGGACCGAACGTCCCGAGCCAGATCGGGATCGGGCGGGTTGGCTTCGGTTCGAGTGGCGCGTCCTCGGTGCGATAGAGCCGGCCCTGGTAGGTCAGCCGCGGCTCGGTCCACAGCCCACGGATGATCCGGACCGCCTCGGCGAGCCCGTCGATCTTGTCGCGCGGCGACGGGACGCCGAGTCCGTATGCCCGGAACTCCTCGTCGGACGCGCCACCGCCGAGCCCCAGGATCAGCCGGCCGCCGGTGAGCCGATCGAGCGACTCGGCCATCTTGGCCACCATCGCGGGCGACCGGTACGGAACACCGAGCACCCGGGTCGCGAGGTGGATCTGCGTCGTCGCGGCGGCGATCCAGGTCAGCATCGTCCAGGTCTCGTACGTCGGATGCGTACCCGACGGATGGTCGGAGGCCGAGACGAAGTCGAAGCCGAGCTCCTCGGCCCGCCGGGCGTCAGCAACCGGATCGGCGTCAGCAGCAGCCGACGTCGAGACGTCGAGTCCGAAGCGCAGTGTCATCGGGTGACTCCCGGGTTGTGTCGTCGTCGCAGGACGGCTCCGGCGTCGCGGGCACGGCGAACAGCGGAATGAAGTAGTGCGCGAGCGGTCCGATGCTGACGGCGTAGAGCACGGTGCCGACGCCGACCGTGCCGCCGATCGCCCAGCCGACCGCGAGGACCGCGACCTCGATCCCGGTCCGCACGACGCGTACTGAATGACCTCGAGCGGCCAGGCCGGTCATGAGACCGTCGCGGGGACCCGGCCCGAAGTTGGCGCCGACGTAGAGACCGGTGGCGATGCCGTTGGCGACGATTCCCGCGACGAGCTCGCTGATTCGCACCGGCATCGACGAGGTGTGCGGGAGTACGACAAGGGTGGCGTCGACCGACAAACCGACGACGATCACGTTGCTCACCGTCCCGAGGCCCGGTCGCTGCCGCAAGGGGATCCACAGCAGGAGCACGACGGCGCTCACCGCGATCACGACCAAGCCGAATCGCAGTCCGGAGCGCTCGGAGATGCCCTGATGCAGCACATCCCACGAGTTGAGCCCGAGACCGGCGCGGAGCATCACCGCCATGCTGGCGCCGAACAGGATGAGTCCGACGTACAGCTGGACGAGTCGACGCACTGGACGGTGGACGTCGAGTCGGAGTGTCACGGGCGGGACCCTCAAGTTTGGGGACATGTCAACAACCACGCTAGGAAGAGTTCGATGACATGTCAACATCTTGGGTACGCTCGGACCGTGACCGCGACACGATGGCTGACGGCGCCGGAGGATCGGGCCTGGCGGGGCTACCGACGCATGCGGGCCCTGCTCGACCTGCGAATCAACCGTGACCTGACGAACGACGCGGGTCTGTCGGAGCCGGACTACGACGTCTTGTCCAACGTCTCGGAGGCGCCTGGCAGAACGATGCGGATGAACGAGCTCGCCGCGCGCATGCTGTGGACCAGGACCCGGGTGTCGCATCAGGTACGGCGGATGGAGCAGCGTGGCCTGGTCACCCGTGGCGAGTGCCCGGGCGATGCGCGTGGCGCGATGGTGGAGCTCACCGAGGCGGGCTGGAGCGCTATCCGAGCGGCCGCGCCGGACCATGTCCGCTCGGTCCGCGACAACCTGATCGACCTGCTCTCGCCGGAGCAGATCGCGACTCTCGGCGACATCGCCGACCACGTCATCGAGCGCCTGACCATGGACGAGCGAAAGCCGGGCTGACTACGCTACGTCGCATGGACCGCCATGAGCCGCCGCTCGACGAGTCGTCTGCGCTGGACGACTCCGCGACGAGCCTGGCCGAGGCGCTCAGCGTCTCGCGCGACGACGAGGAGCGGGTCCATCGAATCCATTACCTGATCGACGAGGCCTTCCCGCCCGATCCCGCCGTACGCAAGCTGCAGGAGCCCGACGAGGCGCGGCTGGCGGTCTGGGCGATGGTGCCGCATCTGGACGAGGTCACGTTCGGACGGCGCTGGGCGGCCATCTCGCAGGCGGCCGAGCTCGAGTCGGCCTTCGCACTCGACCTGTCCTCGACCCGATGGGTGTGGGCGGACGCCGCTGAGCTGATCGTCGACCAGGCGGACTTCATCAGCACCGAGCCGGCCGATCGCTCCGGCGCCGGACCCGGCTCGGCGTTCCGGTCGGAGGACTACACCGACGCGCTTCGTCAGGCCTGGTCGGAGCGGCGCAGCGCCGAGGTGCGGGCCCTGGTGGCCGCCGATCGGGGAGCGATGCATCCGGCCGCCCGCTGGCGCGCCGACCGCTCGGCATAACTCGGCATAACTCGGCGCGACTCGACGCGGCGGCGAGGCCTCGGCCGTAGGCGATGATGACCGCATGACGCAGCCGCCACCGGCCATCGTGTCGCCGATGCTAGCGATCGCCGAGCCGAGACTGCCGGAAGGGTCGAACTGGGCGTACGAGTGGAAGTGGGACGGCTTCCGCGCGATCGTGGCGGTCGGCTCCGACCGGGTCAAGGTGGCGTCTCGCCGCGGCCGGGACATGACTCCGACCTACCCCGAGCTGCGCACGCTGACCGAGCAGACCGACACGCCGCTGCTGCTCGACGGCGAGCTGGTCGTGTTGAGCTCGAACGGCCGGCCGAGCTTCGAGGGCATGCAGTCGCGGATGCACGACACGCATCCCTCGGCCCGGCAGCTCGCCCAGGCGCCGGTGCTGCTGTTCGCCTTCGACGTCTTGCAGGTGGGTGACGAGTCGCTGCTGCGGCGGCCATACCTCAAGCGTCGCGAGATCCTGGCCGAGCTCGACCTGGCCGAGGGATCGGTACGGACGCCGCCGCACTACACCGACGTCTCCGGTGCCGACATGCTCGCGACCGCGCGGGAGCACGTACTCGAGGGCGTCGTCGCCAAGCGGGTCGACTCGCTCTACATCCCGGGTCGCCGTGAGATCACCTGGGTCAAGACGACCGTCTGGCGCCGGCAGGAGGTGGTCATCGGGGGCTGGTCGACCGGCGAGGGCAACCGGGCCAACGCCTTCGGGTCGCTGCTGGTCGGGGTGTACGACGAGGAGGGGCGACTGAGCTATGCCGGGCGGGTCGGTTCCGGCTTCGACGACGCCGCACTCCGTCGGCTGAAGGGCCTGCTCGACGAGCGGGAGTGGCCGACCAGCCCGTTCGACCAGGAGGTGCCGCGGGAGTTCGCCCGCCATGCGCACTGGGTGACGCCGGACCTGGTCGGAGAGGCGGAGTTCCGGCGCTGGACATCCGACGGCCGGCTGTGGCACCCGAAGTGGCGAGGGCTGCGACCCGATCGGGAGCCGGCCGAGATCGTCGTACCCGACAGCGTGCGCCTGGGCGGAGGGCGTTGAGTACAACTATCTAGTTGTACAATGGGTCAGTTGTAGATATGCTCGCCCCATGACAGTGGCGACGGACGAGCTGAGCCAGGTGTTCTCGGCGCTGGCTGACCCCACCCGGCGGTCGATCCTCGAGCGTCTGGCCGAAGGGGACGCGACCGTGAACGAGCTGAAAGAGCCGTTCGCGCTGACTCAGCAGGCGATCTCGAAGCATCTGAAGGTGCTCGAGCGGGCCCAGCTCGTCTCGCGGACCCGGTCCGGGCAGTCGCGCCCGTGCGTGCTGGAGGCCGATCGGCTCGACGAGGCCGTCGGCTGGATCGAACGCCATCGGCAGGTCTGGGCCGACCGCCATGACCGCCTCGAAGCGCACCTGGCCGCCTTGGGCGGTCGACCCAGCCGCGACCCGAAGGGGAACCGATGACCGAGACCGGCGAGCTGACGTACCGACGGGTGCACCAAGCCTCGCGTGAGCTGCTGTTCGACTGCATGACGCAGCCGGAGCATCTCACCCACTTCTGGGGACCGGTGGGCACGACCACGCCGATCGACCACATCGTCGTCGACCTGCGACCCGGCGGCGCCTTCGAGACCGTCATGGTCAGCGACGCTGACGGCTCCACGTACCCGATGCGGGCCACCTACGTCGAGATCAGCCGCCCCGACCGCCTGGTGTGGATCGAGAGCGACGTCGAGGGCGGCCTGCGGACCACGATCACCTTCGTCGACCTCGGCCACGGGCGGACCGAGGTGGTCACCCATCAGACCAATGTTCCGGCCGCCTATCTCAGTGCGAAGGCGCAGGCCGGATTCCGTACCAGCCTGGACCGGTTCGACGCGTACGTCGCCGGTCTGACCACCGATCTCGAACACTAGGGAGCCCCGCCATGTCCACCGTTACCTCAGCCGACGGCACCACGATCGCCTACGAGCGCACCGGCAGCGGACCGCCGATCGTCCTCGTCGACGGCGCCATGTGCGATCGTGCCGGCGGCCCGATGCGACCGCTCGCCGAGGTCCTCCGGGACAGCTTCACCGTCTTCGCGTACGACCGGCGCGGCCGCGGCGAGAGCTCGGACACGCTGCCGTACGCGGTCGAGCGCGAGGTCGAGGACCTCCGGGCCATGATCGGAGTCGCCGGTGGTGAGGCGGGCGTCTATGCCGTGTCGTCCGGAGGTGCGCTGGCGATCGCCGCCGCGGCAGTCGAGCCCGGCATTGCCCGGATCGCGCTCTTCGAGCCGCCGTACCTGGCCGAGGTCGGCGACGATGCGCCCCTCAAGGCGTACACGAAGGACCTCGGCGAGCTGCTCGCCGCCGGACGTCGCGGCGACGCGGTGGCTCGCTTCATGGCCCATGTCGGCATCCCGGAGCAGGTGATCGACGGGATGCGTTCGGGGCCGGGTTGGTCTGCGATGGAGGCGATCGCCCCGACGCTCGCCTACGACGACGCGTTGCTGGCAGACAGCCGAGTGCCTCGCGAGGCGGTAGCGGTCACGGTCCCGGCGCTGGTGATGACCGGTGGCGACAGCCCGGAGGCGCTTCAGCAGGCGGCGAAGGCGGCCGCCCAGGCGCTCCCGGCCGCGGAGTTCCGGATCCTCCCGGGGCAGACCCACGACGCGGCACCGACCGCCGTCGGGCCGGTGCTGGTGGAGTTCTTCGGCGCCGCTTGATCCGGTCGCGGCCTGATCAGCCGGCGACCTCGGCGCGAACGACCGTCGCGTGGTCGCATTCGCAGCCGCCGTCGATGGCGTCACAGTCGAGCACCAGCCGATGACCGATCGGGTCGAGATCCTCACAGCGCGGCTCGGTGCACTCCATGCCGCCGTCGGCGTGGACCACGAGCGTGCCACCGCACTGCAGGAGGCCGTCGTCCACGGGACTCGTTCTCATATCAGCGTTGGTAACACGCTCACCCGATGGTCCACGGCATTGACCCGCCGCACGCCTGAGATTGGTACGTGCCGCGTGCACGGTACGCAACGACGATTCGGTGCACCCGTCACGTACTGATGTGACAAGAGCCTGATGCACCAAGCGCCCTGTCGAGGAAGAAGGTCCGAAGTAGGTCGCCTCACGGCTATTGACAGGAGAATACGTTTGCATACACTCGAATTCATCCGAGGTGATATGTATGCTGAGCTGCTTCCGACTCCGCAGGCCGTCCATCGCCATCGCCCTGGTGGCCGCCTTCGCCGTTGCCTTGGGCATGATGCTGTTCGCCATGCCCAGTGACGCCGGGCCGGCCGTCGCCAAGGCCGGCAAACCCCAAGCGCCGTCGATCACCCAGGAGCCGTTCGGCTCGGTCGACGGCACCGACGTCGACCGCTACACGCTGACCAACAGCAACGGCATGCGAGTCCGGATCCTGACCTACGGCGGCATCATCCAGACTGTGGAGGTGCCCGACCAGCGGCATCGGTTCGCCAACGTCACGCTCGGCTTCGCGACCCTCGATGACTACGTCGAGCTCAACAGCCCGTTCCCCGCCGGCGGGCCCTACTTCGGCAACATCGTCGGCCGCTACGGCAACCGAATCGCCGAGGGCCAGTTCGAGCTCAACGGCCAGACCTACCAGCTGCCGATCAACAACCCGCCCAACTCGCTGCACGGCGGCATCGACGGCTTCGACAACAAGGTGTGGGACGCGACGGTCGTCCCGCCGACCCGCGACGCGGTCGGGCTCGAGCTGCACTACACCAGTGCCAACGGCGAGGAGGGCTACCCGGCGCGGCTCGGTGTCACGGTGACCTACACGCTGACCAACGACGACACGATCGAGATCGGCTACCACGCGGTCAACGAGTCGAGCGATCTGGACACGGTGGTCAACCTGACCAACCATGCGTACTGGAACCTCGAGGGCGAGGGCACCAGCTCGATCCTCGACCACGAGCTGTGGCTCAACGCCGGTCGCTACACGCCGGTCGATCCGACGCTGATCC
>JALDXR010000451.1:0-3722 GCA_032154865.1 Nocardioidaceae bacterium | reverse complement strand
CACTCGAAGGATCACCCGATGGCCGTCGCCCACATCGGCAGCGACACGCTCACCACGATCCGTACACCACTCTGGCGGACGCCCCCGCCGAATGTTGGCGCAACCTCGCACCAACACTTGGCTCGGGCAGCAATCTCACGCCAACTTTGGCCCCAGACAGCGCGCCAGAACCCAGACTTGAGTGGAATGGGCTCAACTTCGCTAGCGTTGAACCAGACAGAATTGTCGTACGCACAGCCAGGAGACTCACTCTCGATGGACCCTTCGAACCTCACCACGCGCAGCCAGGAAGCACTGTCGACGGCGGTGCGCCGAGCCGCCACTGATGGAAACCCGCAGGTCGAGACGCTGCACCTGCTGGCCGCCCTGCTCGCCCAGCCCGAGTCGACGGCGGCGGCGTTGCTCCGCGCGGTCGGCTCGGACCCGAAGCAGGTCGCCGAAACGGCCGAGGACGCGATCCACAAGCTACCGACCGCGTCCGGCTCCAGCGTGAGCGCGCCGTCCCTCACCCGGCCCGTCTACGAGGTGCTCCAGCGGGCGGCCGACCTCGCCGAGGAGATCGGCGACGAGTACGTGTCGACCGAGCACCTGATGGTCGGACTCGCCACCGTCGACAGCCCGGCGAAGACCGTGCTCGAGAACGCAGGGGCGAGCGCCAAGGCACTGGAGGCAGGGTTCGAGTCCGTACGCGGATCGGCTCGCGTCACGAGCCCCGACCCCGAGGGCACCTACCAGGCGCTCGAGAAGTACGGCATCGACCTGACGGCGCAGGCCAAGGAGGGCGAGCTCGACCCGGTCATCGGTCGTGATGCCGAGATCCGCCGAGTGGTGCAGGTGCTGAGTCGTCGCACCAAGAACAACCCGGTCCTGATCGGCGAGCCCGGCGTCGGCAAGACCGCCGTCGTCGAGGGCCTGGCCCAGCGCATCGTCGCCGGTGACGTACCCGAGTCGCTGCGGGGCCGGAGACTGATCAGCCTCGACCTGGGCGCGATGGTGGCCGGCGCGAAGTATCGCGGCGAGTTCGAGGAGCGCCTCAAGGCCGTGCTCGGCGAGATCAAGGACTCCGACGGCCAGATCATCACGTTCATCGACGAGCTCCACACGGTCGTCGGCGCCGGCGCGACAGGCGACAGCGCGATGGACGCCGGCAACATGCTCAAGCCGATGCTGGCCCGCGGCGAGCTCCGGATGATCGGCGCCACCACGTTGGACGAATACCGCGAGCACGTCGAGAAAGATCCCGCGCTCGAGCGCCGGTTCCAGCAGGTCCTCGTCGACGAGCCGAGTGTCGAGGACACGATCGCGATCCTGCGCGGCCTCAAGGAGCGCTACGAGGCGCATCACAAGGTGGCGATCTCCGATGCCGCTCTGGTCGCAGCCGCCACGCTCAGCCATCGCTACATCACCGGCCGGCAACTGCCCGACAAGGCGATCGACCTGGTCGACGAGGCCAGCAGCCGACTGCGCATGGAGATCGACTCGTCGCCGGTCGAGATCGACGAGCTGCGACGCGTGGTCGACCGGCTCACGATGGAGGAGATGCACCTCGGCAAGGAGCAGGACGACGCGAGCAAGGAGCGGCTCGCCAAGCTCCGCGCCGAGCTCGCCGACGCCAAGGAGCGACTGCGCGGACTCGAATCGCAGTGGGAGCGGGAGAAGCACAGCCTCAACCGGATCGGTGAGATCAAGGAGCGCATCGACGAGGTACGCATCCAGGCCGAGCGGGCGCAGCGCGACGGTGACCTCGAGACGGCCAGCCGGCTGTCGTACGGCGACATCCCCGCGCTCGAGAAGGAGCTCGCGGAGGCCAACGCGGCCGAGGACACCAGCGAGTCGATGGTCCGTGAGGAGGTCGGCGCCGACGAGATCGCCGAGGTCATCTCGGCCTGGACCGGAATTCCGGCCGGCCGGCTGCTCGAGGGCGAGACCGGCAAGCTGCTCCGGATGGAGGACGAGCTGGCGCATCGACTCGTCGGGCAGCGCCCGGCCGTACGCGCCGTGTCCGACGCGGTCCGACGGGCCCGGGCGGGCATCTCCGACCCGGACCGGCCGACCGGCTCGTTCCTGTTCCTCGGTCCGACCGGGGTTGGCAAGACCGAGCTCGCCAAGGCGCTTGCGGAGTTCCTCTTCGACGACGAGCGCGCGATGTTGCGCATCGACATGAGCGAATACTCCGAGAAGCACAGCGTCGCTCGCCTGGTCGGAGCACCGCCGGGCTACGTCGGGTACGAGGAGGGCGGCCAGCTCACCGAGGCGGTCCGCCGCCGGCCGTACTCCGTCATCCTGCTCGACGAGATCGAGAAGGCCCATCCCGAGGTCTTCGACATCCTGCTGCAGGTGCTCGACGACGGTCGGCTCACCGACGGGCAGGGCCGCACCGTCGACTTCCGCAACTCGATCCTGATCCTGACGTCCAACCTCGGATCGCAGTTCCTGGCCGACCCCGCGCTGGACGAGAAGGCGACCCGAGAGGCCGTCATGGAGGTCGTACGCGCGTCGTTCAAGCCGGAGTTCCTCAACCGGCTCGACGAGATCGTGCTGTTCGACGCTCTGACGACCGATGACCTGACGCGGATCGTCGACCTGCAGATCGCCGCGTTGGCCAAGCGGCTTGCGGTGCGGCGGATCACCCTCGACGTGAGCCCGGCCGCAGGCGAGTGGCTGGCGCTTACGGGGTACGACCCGGTCTACGGTGCACGGCCGCTGCGGCGACTCGTCCAGAGCGCGATCGGCGACCAACTGGCTCGAGCTCTGCTGGCCGGCGAGGTCCGCGATGGCGACACCGTCGTCGTCGATCGCGACCCTGACGCCGACGAGCTCCGCGTCACTTCGACGGTGGCCTAACCTACGTCTCGCACGGCGTCGACCGTGGCGATTGATGGCGTCGAATCGCGTGATGGGATGGAGACATGACCGAATCCGCGCCCCGGCCACGCCAGGTGACGGTCGCCAGCCTCATCGCCGGCCTCGGCGCACTGCTGGTGCTCTACAACATCTTCTCGGTGATGTCCGACTGGGGATCGGCGTCGATCCGCGAAGAGGTCGAGGACGGCCTCAAGGGTGGACCGTTCGGCCCGGCCGACATCAGCGTCGACACGGCGCTGGAGACGCTGCGCATCGTGTTGATGATCGTCGCCGCGGGCTGCGTGGCGGCGATCGTCTTCGCCGTCTACACGGTGCGCCGTCACCGGTCGGCGCGGATCGGGCTCACCGTACTCGCGGCGGCCTGGGCGCTGCTGAGCCTCGCCCTCGGCCTGGCCGGACTTTTGCTGGCGATCATTGCGGTAGGTTGTGTGGTCCTACTCTGGAGCGCGGAGGCTCGGACGTGGTTCGCCACAAGCACGCCACCCCGGGAAGCCGTGACGGGGGAACCACCGAATTCACCGGCCCCGAACGCGACCTCAGTGAAGGGAACGCCGATCGTCATGTCCACACCACCGCCCTCTGACGAGCCGGACCAGCCCAAGACCTGGGGGAAGCCGGACGACCAGGAGTCGTCGGGGACATCCACGGGTGGTGAGACATCTCCTCCTCCTCCTCCTCCTCCGTCGCCGCCGCCTTCGTCCACGCCTCCGTATCCGCCTCCGCCGTCGTCGGCACCGCCGCCCCCGCCGCCCCCGGGGCAGCCGGGCGGCTATTCCGGGTACGGTCCGCCGCCGACCGGTGCCTATCAGCCCTACAGTGCGTACGCGCCGGCGACACCGCCGCCACCGCCCCAGTCA
>JALDXR010000450.1:0-3727 GCA_032154865.1 Nocardioidaceae bacterium | reverse complement strand
CCGCGAGCACCGGATCGCCGGCCAGCCGCGCGAAGAGCTCACGCTGCGTCCTGACCCGCAGTGGTACGCGATCCGGCCCGAGCACACCCCATCGCGCGACATAGACGTCGTACGTCGGAGGCGGCCGACCGGTCTCGAGCCGCAGCTCGTAGTCGTCGCAGCGAAGCGAGACCCGGTCGTAGTTGGGTTCGGTGGCATCGATCGCGGCCAACTGCTCGGCGGTCACCCACAGGCCGACAACCGCGGCGGTGCCGTCGGCGGCGTACGACGTGGCCGGGATGTAGCCGCCGCGGCTGACGTGCGCCGAATGACCGACGCCGAGACCGCTCACCTCGGCTCGCACCATGCCGACTGCCCCGGCCACCTCGGCGCGACCCAGCTTGGCGGCGAGCACTGCCGGAGCGGCGTTGGCGCCGACCGCGAGCACCATCGTCCGGTCGTCGAGCCGCTCGAGATCGCGACCCAGCCAGAAGCGATCGCCGTCGAGGACGCCGCTGCCCGGCGCCGGCGTACCCGGATAGTCCAAGGCATCCAGCACAGCCGGCCGGACCGGGACGTACTCGAGTGGAGACATGCTCTCGGCACGTTAGCGTGGCGACGCGACCCCGAGGCCGACACCCTGGCACGCTTGGGCGCGTGTCGTCACAAGCCCGTCGCTACGACATCGTGCTGCTCGGCGCCACCGGGTTCACCGGCCGGCTCACCGCCGAGTACCTCGCCCGCCACATCCCGCCCGAGCTGAGCTGGGCAGTGGCCGGTCGCGACATCGGGCGCCTGGAACAGCTCGGGAGCCAGCTCGCCTTCTTGATCCCGGACCGCGGCCGGCCCGGCATCGTCCAGGCCGACATCGACGATCCCCTGTCGCTGCAGGCGATGGCGAGCTCGGCCCGGCTCGTCGCGTCGACCGTCGGCCCGTTCATGGAGTACGGCGAGCCGGTGGTCGGGGCCTGCGTCGACGCCGGCACCGACTACATCGACATCACCGGCGAGCCAGAGTTCGTCGACCGGATCTGGCTGGGCTATCACGAGCGCGCCCGGCAGACCGGCGTCCGTCTCGTCCACTGCTGCGGCTTCGACTCGATCCCCGCCGACCTGGGCGTCTGGTACACGCTGCGACACCTGCCGCCGGACGCGCCGCTCACGATCCGCGGGTACGCCCGGGTCCATGCCAGGCCGTCGGCCGGCACGTACCACTCGGCGCTGCGCGCGTTCGGCCGGGTCCGCCAGTCGTCCGCGATCGCCCGCCGCCGCAAGGGTCTCGAACGTCCCGCGACGATCGGTCGCAAGGTCGGTGGTGCGGGCGTCCGTGTGCATCGCGAACCGGGGACGGGACGCTGGGCTGTGCCGCTTCCCATCATCGATCCGCTCGTCGTCCTGCGCTCGGCGCGGGCGCTCGACCGCTACGGCCCGAGCTTTCGGTACGGCCACTACGGCGTCGTCGGCAGTCTGCCGAAGGCGATCGGATTCGTCGGCGGCGCGGGCGGAATGCTCGTCGCGGCGCAGATCCCGCCCGCTCGCAACGCCCTGATGCGGCTCAAGAGCTCCGGCGAGGGTCCGGAGGCGCGGCAGCGGTCGGCGTCGTGGTTTCGAACCCGCTTCGTGTCGACGGTCAGCGAGACCGACGAGGAACCCGTCGTCACCGAGGTGTCCGGCGGTGACCCGGGTTACGACGAGACCGCCAAGATGCTGGGCGAGTCCGCGCTGTGCATGGTCGGCGACGACCTTCCGGAGGTGGCGGGTCAGCTGACGACGGCCGAGGCGATGGGCGACGCTCTCGTCGAGCGGCTGCAGGCTGCCGGTCTCACGTTCCGCATCGTCGACTAGCGAGCTGGCCGAATGGCCGGGCGCGGTGCCGTACCGTGAGGTCCGTGGGCGACGAGGTGGTCCGGCGGCGGACGTTCCTCACTGCTGGTGCCGCGGCCGCCGTCGGTGCCGGTGCCCTGCTGCTCGACGGCTGCACCGACGATGCTTCCGACGACGCCGTCTCGACCGCGGTCGGCGACGACTGGGAGCAGGTGCGAAGCGCCTTCGCCCTCGACCCAGACCTCGCGCACTTCGCGGCGTTCGTACTCGCCGGCCATCCAGCACCGGTACGCGAGGCGATCGCGAGTTGGCGGGAACGGCTGGACACCGATCCCGACGCCGTCCTGCACGAGGCGAACACCCACGATGACGCCGTACGGGCCGCGGCGGCCGCCTACCTCGGTGTGCAGCCGCAGGAGATCGCGCTCACCGACAGCACGACGATGGGGCTCGGCCTCACCTACCACGGGCTCCGGCTCCAGCCGGGCGATCACATCCTGACGTCGACCCACGACTTCTACTCGACGCACGAGAGCCTGCGCCTCGCCGCGGACCGGGCCGATGCCCAGGTCGAGCAGATCGCGTTGTACGACAACCCGGCGGCCGCCAGCGCGGACCAGATCGTGAGCCGAGTACGTGACGCGATGCGACCGGAGACCCGTGTCGTGGCGCTGACCTGGGTGCACTCGAGCACCGGCGTGAAGCTACCCGTACCCGCGATCGCCGACGCCGTCGCCGAGACCAACGCCGACCGCGATGCCGACGAGCGCGCGGTGTTCGGCCTCGACGCGGTCCACGGATTCGGCGCGGAGGCAGCCGGACCGAACGAGCTCGGATGCGACGTCTTCATCTCGGGTACGCACAAGTGGCTGTTCGGCCCGCGCGGCACCGGCGTGGTGTGGCTGCGACCCGGCATCGGCGGCGCGGTGACACCGATCATTCCGGGCTTCGACGCGACGAGCATGGGGAACTGGTTCTTCGACCGGCACGCGACCGGGCCGTACGGACCGCAGCTCACCCCCGGCGGCTATCAGGCGTTCGAGCACCGCTGGGCCGTGGCCGACGCGTTCGGCTTCCACCGCGAGATCGGCCGCGATCGGATCGCGGCCCGCACGACGGAGCTCGCCATGCGGCTCAAGGACGGCCTCGCCGAGCAGTCCAACGTCCGGCTCGTCACGCCGCGAGACCCGGATCTGTCGGCCGGCGTCGTCTGCTGTGAGATCGGCGGGATCGATCCGGGTGGCGCGATCCTGGCCCTGCGCGAGAAGCACGGCATCGTCGCCAGCGTCACGCCGTATCGCGAGTCGTTCGTACGGTTCGGCCCGAGCATTGCCACCACGCCGGAGCAGGTCGACGCTCTCGTCGCGGCGGTCGCCTCGCTCTAGGCCTTCGCGTACCGGCAGAAATTCCATCGATGAGACATGTGGCATCTGTCCCTATTTGGCGCTTACCCTTGAGACATGGCCTGGACGTTCGTTCGCCGCGGGGGTCCGGAGCAGCTCGATGCCGAGACGCTCCTCGCAAAGGCTCGTGCCCAGGCCGAGTCGAAGGCTGTACCGGCCAGCCGCCGCCCGCTGATCAGCGCGGCCAGCCTCCGGATGGTCGTCGAGGACGTCTTCTACATCGCGGGTCGCGGGGTCTTCGTGACGGGTCGGATTTCCGCCGGCGAGATCCGGGTCAAGGACCCCGTCGTCGTCCTGCACCGCGGTCGCCGCCGGGCGACGACGGTCGTCGCGGCGATCGAGCGGTCTCGCGAGAAGCTCGATCAGGCCAAGACCGGCGACATCGTCGGGCTGCAGCTCGCCGAGATCACCCGTCGCGAGATCACGTCCGGCGACATCCTCACCTCCCCCATGTGACCCCTCCCGGCGATCCGCCCCATCTGGCCCGCTCATCCGCCCCATCTGGCCCGCTCATCCGCCCC
>JALDXR010000449.1:0-3735 GCA_032154865.1 Nocardioidaceae bacterium | reverse complement strand
CCGATAGCCCGCTCGGGAGAGCCCCTCGAGAGCCGTGGCCATGAGGGCGCGACCGACGCCGGCCCGCCAGTACGCCGGACGTGTTCAGCCACCCACCAGTGGACTGGACCGCCGGCCGCCAGGTCAGCCGCCCAGTGCTCGGTTCGCTCGTCGTCGTGCACGGGTGGTGGCATCAGGTCGCCAAAACCGGCTGACCACGACTCGACGTAGATCCGCGAGACGTCCGAGGCGTCCTCGCGGGTAGCGGGCCTTTCGGCGGGTATGCGCGTTTGCCTTTAGGTGTTCGGGACGCGCAGTCGCCCGCGGCATCCCTACCGGTCTGTCCGGACACGACACACTTGTGGGGCGCGTGACCCGGCTGTAACTGAATCCACAGGCTTCAAGGGGTTGTCTCGTCGGTGCTTTCTTGCAACGATCATGGATGCGTACCACGCAAACAACGCTGGTGGGCTGTGGTCGCGTTCCCCGGAGAGCAGCCGAGTCCGACCAGATGACCGACATAGTGAAGCCCTTCACAACGAAGACGAACCGCTAGTCGACCTGACGACTGCGGAAAACAATCGATAAGAACGAGGAGTCGCCGCCATGGATTGGCGCCATCGCTCTGCGTGTCTGGATGAAGACCCGGAGCTGTTCTTCCCGATCGGTAACACCGGTCCCGCCATCCTCCAGATTGAGGAGGCCAAGGCGGTGTGCCGGCGCTGCGAGGTGCGCGAGCAATGCCTCTCTTGGGCGCTGGAGTCGGGTCAGGACCACGGCGTCTGGGGTGGCATGAGCGAGGACGAGCGGCGCGCCCTGAAGCGCCGGACCGCTCGGGCCCGCATCCGTACCGCCTGAGTCTCCCGTCGTTACGCCAACGGGGCGTCGATACGTACGCACGTCCCTTGGTCCGGCGCGTCCTCGACGCAGAGGCGCCCACCCAACTCGCCCTCGACGAGGGTACGCATGATCGACATCCCGAGGCTGCTCGATGCCTCGGGGTCGAACCCCGCCGGTAAGCCACGTCCGTCGTCCTCGACGCTGACCTTGAGTCGACCGCCGATCCGTTGCGCGGTCACGACAAGATGACCCGGACCGGCGTCGAAGCCGTGGATGACCGCGTTCTGCATCGCCTCGGTGAGCACCATCGCGAGCGAGGTCGCCACCGATGCCGGCACGGTTCCGAAACTCCCCTTGCGCTCGGACGTCACCGCGGCGCCGGGTGACGCCACCTCGGTGACCATGTGGCGCAGTTGGTCTACCACCTGGTCGAAGTCGACGGTCTCGTCGAAACCCTGGCTCAGCGTCTCGTGGACGACCGCGATCGCCGCGACGCGCTGCACCGCCTCGTCCAACGCGGCTCGGCCTTCGGCCGCCGAGAGCCGGCGCGCCTGGAGGCGTAGCAGCGCAGCAACGGTCTGCAGGTTGTTCTTGACCCGATGGTGGATCTCGCGGATCGTCGCCTCGCGGGTCACCAGCTCCCGTTCGCGGCTGCGCAGGTCGGTCACATCGCGCAGCAGCACCAGGCCGCCGAGATGCTGGGCGTCGGTCGACAGCGGAATGGCGCGGATGATGAGCGCCGCGGCCTTGTTCTCGACCTCCGCCTCCTGCGCGATTCGTCCGTCGAGAACCGCGTGCAGGTTGTGCGAGACCGGCTCCCCCGATGGCGGCACCAAGGCGCGTGTCGTGTCGGCCAGGTTGACCCCGACCAGATCCCCTACCACGCCGAGGCGGCGAAAGGCCGACATCGCGTTCGGGCTGGCGTAGCGGACGATGCCGTCGACGTCGGTACGGACGAAGCCGTCCCCGACCCGCATCGAGTCGGCCAGCTCCGAACGTTCCCCCGGGGTTGGGAATCGGCCCTGGCTGATCATCATGGTCAGCTCGCCCGCGGTCTGGAGGTACGCGAGTTCGAGTCGGCTCGGTGTCCGTACTCCCATGAGGTTGGTGTTGCGAGCGATCACACCCAGCACCGTGTCGCCGCGGCGTACTGGAATGGTCTCGACCCGGACCGGAACGTCGTCGCGCCACTCCGGATCGCCCTCCCGGACGATGCGGCCGTCCCGCCAGGCGAGGTCGAGCAGCGGCCGACGGCCCTGGGGCACGAAGCTGCCGATGATGTCGTCCACGTAGGCGGTGGGCCCGGTCGTCGGGCGCATCTGGGCGCCCGCCCAGAACCCCCGGCCCTCGGCATCCGGCAGCCACAGGATCAGGTCGGCGAACGACAGGTCAGCGATGATCTGCCAATCGGCGAGCAATCGGTGCAACCAGGCCAGATCGGCGTCCGACAGGGCAGTATGGTGCCGCGCGACGTCGTCCAACGTGGGCATTTCACTAAGCGTAGTGGCGAAGTTGATAACACTTGCGGGGCGAACCACTGGGGCCTGGCGAGTCGTGACACGATAGGCCGCGTGTCGGAGGCGTATTGGCAAGCGGTTCTCGCTAGCGGAGTCGACGTCCCTCCCGACCGAGATCTCAACGACATGACCACCGAGCTCGTCACCATGCTCGGTGATCCCCGGCCCCGGCGGCGCGACGATCTGGCATATCCGATCCTCGCGACCTGGATCAGCCGGGGGGTCTACGACGATCTGCTCGTCGGGCTCGGCGACGGCATCGTCGTCGGCCTCGAGCACGGACTCGGCGCGGACGGCGACGACTCGGTGCTGCGCCGATCGTTCAGCGCGCTCATCCTGGCCGAGATCGTGGGCCGCGACAACGAGGCCCTCCTCCTGCCCGGCGACGTGGTGATGCGGTGGGGCGACCTCGTCACGTCCTGGTTCGTCCGCGAGCGCGATCTGCGCGGCTGGGTCCCCGCCCGCGGCTGGGCCCATGCGGTCGCACACGGCGCCGACCTGATCGGCCAGCTCGCCCGGAGCCGTCACTTCGCCACGCTGGAGCTGACCGTCCTGCTCGACGTGATCGGCGACCGGGTCCTCTCCCCCACGTCCTACGTCCTGCAACACGGCGAGGAGGATCGGCTCGCGTACGCGATCATGACGATCCTGCATCGCGACATCGTCGACTTCCGGGTCGTCGAGCCCTGGCTGAGCCGGATCGGCGCCGGCATCCGGCAGCCTCCGGCCCGGGGCGGCGGCGCCGAATGGCCGACTCCGGCCGCGACCAACAGCATCTCGTTCCTGCGCGCACTGCATGTTCAGCTGGCCCTCGGAGTACGCGGTCGGGCCGACATCACCGACGACACGAAGCTCTTCGCCGAGCCCACACCGAACCGGGCCGACCTGCTGTTGGTGGTGCTCGACCAGCTGCGGGCGGCGAGCCCGTGGCTGTTCCAGACCCCGGCCGCCGCGTCGGTCGCGACGCCCGCTCTGGAGACCGAACGCGCCCGATAGCCTGCGGGCATGCCCGTACCGAGCGAGCCCACCACTGAGACGACTCCGTCCCGGCTTGGCGTGGAGGGACACGGCGGCGACCACGCGGTCGCCGTGGCACGGGCGCACGGCGTCGAGACGATGTGGACGCTGTCCGGCGCTCATGTGTTCCCGATGTACGACGGCGCGGTCAAGGCCGACCCGCCGATGCGGCTGATCGACGTACGCCACGAGCCGAGCGCGGTGTTCGCGGCCGAAGCGACCGGCAAGCTGACCCGTAATCCCGGGCTCGCCGTACTCACCGCCGGACCCGGCGTCACCAATGGAGTCAGCCCGATCGCGCAGGCGCACTTCGCGGGATCGCCCTTGGTCGTGGTGGGTGGCCGGGCGCCGGGATTCCGCTGGGGTACGGGAAGCCTCCAAG
>JALDXR010000448.1:0-3742 GCA_032154865.1 Nocardioidaceae bacterium | reverse complement strand
GAGAGCAGGCGTCTCGGCACCCGGGCGCGTACCGGCTCGCCTTCCGACCCCGCGGTGACAAGTCGGAGCACCAGGTCGCGCAACACCGGACGCAGCTGAGGGTCGATGGTGGCGTAGACCTTCTCTGCCGACTGCGCGACGGCGCCGCGGATGCCGCCGGTCTCGAGGTATCCGGCCACGGTCAGGGTGTTTCCCTCACGGCGCTTCCAGGTTTCGAGCAGCGCGTGTGACAGCAGCGGCAGTGCACCGGGCGTGCCCTCGACCTCGCCGACGAGCAGGTCGACGAGACCCGGCTCGATCAACAGTCCGGCCTGGCGCGCGGGCGACTCAACGGCGTCCCGGAGCCCCTGCTCCGACATGGCACCAAGCAGGTGGAGGGATCGTTCGAGCAGGCGGGCGAACCCGGCGTGCGTCGAGGCGTCCGTGAGCCGGTCGGCACGCATCGCCAGGACGAGCGGGCCGTGCTCGGCCCAGCGGACCAGACCGGCGAAGAAGTCGCTTCGCTCCGAAGTGTCGCTGCAGAGCGAGAACGCTTCCTCGCACTGGTCGACCAGCAGCACCGAACCGGCCGATGCGTCGGACCCGGCGCCGAGCGACTGCATCGGGTGCTCGCCTGGCGTGATCACGACGACCGTCGAACCGTCTCGCTGCAGTGCCGCCCCGACACCGGCCCGGACGAGGGACGACTTGCCGCTGCCCGACGGACCGACGACGGCGAGCGAGCCGTGGCTCCGCAACAGCTCCAAGCATTCGCGCACATCGTCCTCACGGCCGAAGAACGTCTCGGAGTCGTCGACGTGGTACGGCGTCAGACCCCGATAGGGGCAGCTGGCACTCGTCACCAGCGGGTCGCCGGCGAGAAGGGACTCGTCCTGGCGAAGGATGGCTTCCTCCAACGCGACAAGTTCGGGCCCCGGGTCGAGGCCGAGCTGCTCCGCGAGCACCGTCTTCAGGCGACGGATCGTGCGCAGTGCCTCGGTCTGGCGTTCGGCCTGGTACTGCGCCAGCGCGAGAAGCGTCCAGCGCCGCTCCCGCAGCGGAGCCGCCCGGACCATGGCCTCGGCCATCCCCAGCACCTCGGGGTGACGCCCGGCGCGGAGCGCAGCATCGACTCGCAGCTCCTCGGCCTCGAGCCGGAGCTCGTCCAGCCGGCCCGCCTCGACGAGAGCGAGATCCCACGTCTCGACATCCTCGAAGGCGCGTCCGCGCCACAGCTCCAAGGCCTCGCTCAGGACGAAGGCGGCCCGCTCGGGCTCGCCCAGCGCCAGCAGTTCGCGGCCGCGTCCCACCATCCGCTCGAATCGCCGGAAGTCGACATCCTCGACAGGAATCACCAACCGGTAGCCCTGCGGCGAGGTCTCGATCGCCTCCGGGCCCAGCGCCTTGCGCAGCCGCACCATGCAGCCTTGCAGGGACTTGTGCGCCGTAGCCGGCGGTGTTTCGCCCCACACCGCATCGGCAAGTTGGTCGGCCGTGACCGCCCGGCCCACGCTGATCGCGAGGGCGGTCAGCACAGCTCGATCGCGCCGACCGAAGGTTGCGTCCCCGTCCCAGGTCAGCGGCCCGAGCACCGCGATCCCCACGTATTCGACTGTCACCCGTTCTCGCAAGGACGTCAATCGAGTTGCGGGAGCGAGACCGGTTCCCACCGATTTCTGACACCGCAGAGTTACCGCAGAGGAACCGGGCGGTGCCACAACGGACGGCGAAGCGGCGGTAATCAGCCGTCACAGACCCGAGGAGTCTGACATGAGGAAACGTACGACGACCTTCCACTCACTCGCTGGTGCAGCGGTCTTGGTGAGCGGCATGGCGGCCGGCGCGGCGGTCATGCCTGCGGCAGCGGCCACCCCTGGCGAGTGGGAAACAAACCACAACGAATGGGGCGAGGTCATCGAGGACACCTGCGGAGTACCCGGCCTGACCGTGCGGGACGAAGGCTCCGGAGACAGCCGAGATCGGTTTGTGCTCCGGGGCGGCCTGCCCTACTTCGAGGGGCACTCGGTGGACACCGACGTCCTCACCAATCTCGCCACCGGAGAGTCCGTCCGCGTCGTGGAGCAGCGGAACGACCGCGACATCCACGTAACCGACAACGGTGACGGCACGCTCACGACCCAGTACCTCGCGTCCGGCGTCAGGGTGATGTACGACCAGGACGGCAACGTCATCGACCGCGGCGCGGGATCAGTGTTGGTCGAAGCGATCTGGGATCACGCGGGAACGCCCTCCGACCCGAACGACGACGAGGGTCCACTCGACATCCAGTTCCAGCGGGAATCGGGACGTGACATCGACATCTGCGCCAGGCTGGTCGAGACGATCGGCTGACCACCGCGTCGATGCACAAGAACAGGCGAGAGCGTCGTACTCACCCTCCGGTCCCCGCGTCCTTCAGCGTCCGGCATTGGTGGCGTTCGGCCCGGAAGACCCTGGCCCGGCGGAGATGGTGGGCATAGCTTGCGGGCCATGCCAGCAGTGACCGAGGGCGAGCTTTCCACTGGTTTGCCGTACTTGCGGCTGGGAAGCGGTCCGCCATTGCTCGTACTGCCGGGATTGAGCCCCGAGCATGCGAATCCGACCGGCGCCCGACGGCGGATGTCGCTGTCGTGGGCGGCTCCGTTCGCCCAGCACTTCACGGTCTACCTGGTCAACCGCAAGGTGGGCCTGACGCCTGGGGCGACGCTGGCCGACATCGCCCGCGACTACGCCGGCGCGATCGAGCAGGACATCGGTCAGCCCGTGATGGTGCACGGCACGTCGACCGGAGGCTCGGTTGCCCTCCAGCTGGCGATCGGCCATCCGGAGCTCGTCCGGCGGTTGGTGCTCGCGGCAGCGGCGTGTCGACTGTCCCCGGACGGACTCCGGGTGATGACCGAGGTCGCTCGCCTGATCAACGAAGGCGACTCCCGCCGCGCAACGGCGCTCCTCTTCGAGATGCTGGTCCCCCGTCCGATGACGTACGCCGCCCACGGAGCGGGCTGGCTGGCAGGCGGTCTCCTCACGCCGGACGACCCGTCCGACATGTTGACCACGATCGCTGCGGAGAACTCGTTCGACGCCGAGCCCGAGCTGGGCCGAGTGCAGGCACCCACGCTGGTGCTGGGCGGAACCGCCGATCGGTTCTACACCGAGGACCTGTTCCGGCGAACGGCGGCCGGGATCACCAAGGGGCGAGGGCGACTGGTTCTGTTCCCCGGCAAGCCGCACGGCTACCCGGCCAGCGCCAAGCTCGCCGTGGGCGTCGCCCTGGGCTTCCTGATCGGCACGTGAACGGACCAGGCATAGTCGTCGCTGTGGACGACCTATCCAACCCGCCGCTCGGGCGGGTCACCCTCCTCACCCGCTACCCGGTGAAGTCGCTGGTCGGCGAGGAACTGGAATCCGTCCAGGTGTCGCTTCGCGGCCTCGACGGCGATCGACAGTGGGCCGTGCGCGACGTCGACGGCAAGCTCGGCAGCGGCAAGAGCACTCGCCGATTCCGCCGGATGCCCGGGCTGCTGGAGCTGTCCGCCGGGTACGACGACGGCCCGGTGCCGACGGTCTGCTTTCCGGACGGCAAGCGGCTACGCGCGGACGATCCCGGCATCCACCGCGCGGTGTCGACCCGGGTCGGCCGGCCGGTGACCTTGGATCCGGAGGCTGCGATCTCCCACTTCGACGAGGGTCCACTGCATATCGTGACGTCCTCGTCGCTGGCCCGGCTGAGCGAACTGCACGGCGCCGCGGTCGATCCACGGCG
>JALDXR010000447.1:0-3750 GCA_032154865.1 Nocardioidaceae bacterium | reverse complement strand
GGAGTGACGGTCGTGGTCATTGCTTCGTGCCTCCCTCCAGTCCGGCGACTTCATCGGCGTAGTTGCCACCGGTGGTGAGCCCGACCTGGCCCTTGTCCTCGAGCTCGGCCAGGTGCTGTTCGTATTCGTCCGAGGAGACGATGTGCAGCTCGAACAGCATCCGTGAGTGGTAGACGCCGCACAGCTCGGCACAGCGGCCCTGGAAGACGCCCTCGCGGGTCGGCGTCAGGGAGAACTGGTTCTGGCGACCAGGGATGACGTCGAGCTTGTAGAGGAACTCCGGCACCCAGAACGAGTGAATGACGTCGGGCGAGACGAGCGTGAACGTGACGGACTCGTCGACCGGCAGCCACAGCTCGCTGAACTGGTCCGGCGTGCCGACATCGTAGACGGTCTCACCGCCCACCGACGGCTCGTCGACGTAGTTGAAGGTCCAGGCCCACTTCTCCCCGACGACCACGACCTCGTGATCCGGGTTCTCGATGACCTTCTGGACCTTGTCCTGCGTCTGGACGCTGTGGAAGAAGAACACGGCCACGATGATCAACGGCGCGATGGTGTAGAGCACCTCGATCGGCAGGTGGTATTCCGTCTGCGTGGGCACCTCGTCGTCGGAGCGCCGGTGGTAGCGAATGGCGCACCAGATGATCAGGCCCCAGACCAGGAAGCCGACCGCGAACGCCGCGATCCAGCCGCCGATCCAGAGGTCGAACATCGGATCCGCGCGGTCACTGGCCGACTCCGGCTGGGCGAGTCGCTTGACCTGATCCCAGTCGGCCTCGGTGCAGCCGCTCAGCAGCACACTCGAGCCGACGAGCAGGACGGCCAGTCCGAACAGGCGGCGGGCTCGCGGCTGCGAGCGGCGCGGCCGCTTGCCGGTCGACGTGCCGTGCGCGGCGTAGTCCGATTCCACGGGCGCCTTCCTCGTCGATGCCCAACTTTTCCGGGCGTATCCGTCCGTGTCCACTGGCCGATCTGCCGGCCTCGGCAGGCGATCGTCGTGGAACTGCCTATCGCTTGCAGAACCCTACTGGAGACACATCTACTACACGTCGTCGGGTCTGGGCTAGGGTCACGGCCGCTGAGGCTTTAACGTCGAGGTGTGAGCACCACTCCGGCCGACGGCTCGGAGTCGGCCCCGCGCCGACCTCGCACGTATCTCGACGCCGGCTCGAGCGAGCCGCTACGACCGATCGCACGCGAGACGCTCACGGCTGCCCTCGCCGAGGGCTGGGCGGACCCCCTGCGGCTGCACAGCGAGGGTCGGCGGGCCCGGTTGCTCTTCGACAGCGCGCGCGAGATCGTCGCCGCCGAGCTGGGCTGTCGCCCGGCCGACGTGGCCTTCCCGCCGTCCGGCACCGCCGCGGTCCACGCCGGCCTCTACGGCATGCTGCGGCGCCGCCGACCGCGGTTCATCCACAGCTCCGTCGAGCACTCCAGCGTGCTCCACACCGCCGACCACTACGCGGAGATCGGCGGTCAGTACGTCACGGTCGGTGTCGACCGCGACGGCCGGGTGGACGTCGGCGCGCTCAAGGACGAGCTGGACCGGGCCGAGCGCGGTCCGTCCCTGGTCGCGATCCAGGCCGCCAACCTCGAGTCGGGTGCGCTCCAGCCGGTCGAGGAGATCGCGGCCGCCTGCGCCGACGCGGACGCGCCGTGGTTCGTCGACGCGGCCGCGATCGCCGGACGGCTGCCCATGCCGTCGGGCTGGTCGGTGGCCGCGGCGAGCGCTCACAAGTGGGGCGGCCCGGCCGGAGTGGGTGTGCTGGCCGTACGACGCGGTGTCGGCTGGCGGGCCGCGACGGTCGCCGACGACCGGCTCGACCCGCGGAGCCCGGGCTACGAGAACATCCCGGCCATCATCGCGGCCGCCGCGGCGCTCCACGAGATGTCGAACGACGCCGCCGACCGGGCCGAGCGGCAACGCGCGCTGAGCGACCGGCTGCGGTCCCGGATCGCCGCCACGATCCCCGACGTCGAGCTGATCGGGCCGGAGGACGGGCGGTTGCCGCATGTCGTCGCCTGCTCGTTCCTCTACGTCGACGGCGAGGTGCTGGTCACCGAGCTCGACCAGCTCGGGTTCGCCGCAGCGAGTGGCTCGGCCTGCACGGCCAGCACGCTGGAGCCCAGCCACGTGCTGGCTGCGATGGGGGTGCTGACCCACGGCAACGTCCGGATCTCGCTCACGGTCGACACCACCGAGGAGGAGCTCGACGCCTTCCTCACCGCCCTCACCGGCGTCGTGGCGGCGACCCGAGACCGCCTGGGGCCACTATGAGTGGGGCAGGCCGGTGAGCGAGCTGACCGCCGACGTCACCCTGGACTGCATCGGCCTGCGGTGTCCCCTTCCGGTGATCCGGCTGGCCCAGGCGATCCGATCGGTGCCGCCCCACGGTGTCGTACGCCTGCTGGCCGACGACCCGGCCGCACTCGCCGACGTGCCGGCCTGGTGCCGGATGCGCGACCAGGAACTCCTCGGTGTCGACCGCGCCGACGACGGCGTAGCGACCTTCGAGGTACGACGCCGCTGAGGGTAGCCACATCGCGAGACACGCCGGCGTGTTTCGCAATGTGCCTACCGCCAGTGGTGGGGACTGTGGCGCTAGGGCCGTGGGAACGTGAATCGCGGGCCGATCTCGGCGGCCGCGTCGGCTCCGTAGGCGGACTCGAACCGCCGTAGGAAAGCCTCGCGCGACAAGACGTACTCCTGGGTGCCGGTCGTCTCGACGACACTCGCGGCCACCGCGCAACCCAGCTGCGCGGCCCGTTCGACCGAGAGGTCATTCTCCACCGCCGCGAGATAGCCGGCGCGGAACGCATCGCCGACGCCGGTCGGATCGACGGCCTCGACGCCCGCGATCGCCGGGACGACCACCTCGGGTTCGCCCTTGCGGTAGACCCGGACGCCGTCCGGGCCGTGGGTGACGACCCGGGTGCCGACCCGATCCACGATCTCGGCGGCGTCCCAGCCGGTCTTCTTCTCGATCAGCGCGGCTTCGTAGTCGTTGCTGAACAGGTACGCCGCGCCCTCGATCAACTGGCGGATCAGATCACCCTCGGCCCAGGCCAGCTGCTGCGACGGATCCGCGGCGAAGGCGTACCCGCGCTTGCGGCACTCCTCGGTGTGCCGCAGCATCGCCTCCGGGTCGTTGGGTCCGATCACAACGAGGTCCAACGGCCCGACCCGGGCGGCGATCGGCGCCAGCTCGATCTCGCGCGCCTCGGTCATCGCGCCGGCGTAGAACGACGCCAGCTGCGCCATGGTCTGGTCGGTCGTACAGATGAAGCGGGCGGTATGCCGGGTCAGCGACACGTGGATCGACTCACAGTCGACGCCGTGCCGCTCCAGCCAGGACCGGTAGTCCGCGAAGTCCTCCCCCACCGACCCGACGAGGACCGGGTGTTGACCCAGACAGGCCATCGCGAACGCGATGTTGGCGGCGACGCCTCCGCGACGGATGTCGAGGTCGTCGACCAGGAACGACAACGCGAGCTTGTCGAGTTGGTCGACGACGAGTGAGTCGGCGAAGCGACCCGGGAAGGTCATCAGATGGTCGGTCGCGATCGATCCGGTGACGGCGATCGTCACGCTAGCTCTCCAGAGTCACGGCCGGCCGCTCCTGGCCGCCTCGGCCGAATCAGACTACCCGCCGGTACTGGTTTCCCCTGAGGCGCGGGGCGGCTAGCGTCAGAAACCGCCGTACGAGGACGCTGACGCCCTCGATCTGATGCGGGCCGACGCCGACC
>JALDXR010000446.1:0-3753 GCA_032154865.1 Nocardioidaceae bacterium | reverse complement strand
CCTGCACACGCTGGGCTTCAGCCATCCGTGGTTGGACCGGGCGACTGACTACTGTCTCGACGAAGTGCGGAGTGGGCCGCGGCCCGAGGCGCATCTGCTGCGGGAGGTCCTCCGGTTCCTCGACGCTGTGGACGAGCCGGCGCTGCTCGAACAGGCGGCAGCCGCGGTGCCAGGCGCTGAGGACCTCCGGACCGATCCGGCAGCTACCGACTACGGACTCACCCCCGTGCAGATGGTCCCGACGGCGGCGCGGGCGCGTGAGCTGTTCGCGGCCGATCTGCTCGACGCGCACCTCGATGGGCTCGAACAGGCCCAGTGCGACGACGGCGGCTGGCCGCTGGATTGGGATCCGCCGACTGGCGCCGCCAGACTGGCCTGGCGGGGCCAACGCACGTTGGAGGCACTGCGCATCCTGCGGGCGTACGATCGACTGCCGCCGACTGCCTAGCGCGGGCCGCCCGCTGCCGTACGCGACAATGAAGCCGTGACGATCCCCAACGTCCTGGCGCAGCGCTACCCGTCGGCCGACCTGGTCCAGCTGTGGACGCCGGAGCACAAGATCGAACTCGAGCGCCGGCTCTGGATCGCCGTGCTCAGGGCGCAAGCCGAGCTGGGGATCGACATCCCGAGCGGGACGATCGAGGCGTACGAGCAGGTCCTCGACAAGGTCGATCTGGAGTCGATCGCCACCCGCGAGCGGGTCACCCGGCACGACGTCAAGGCTCGGATCGAGGAGTTCAACGCCCTGGCCGGGCACGAGCAGATCCACAAGGGGATGACGTCGCGCGACCTGACCGACAACGTCGAGCAGTCGCAGGTACGTGACTCGTTGCGGCTGGTCCGCGATCACGCCGTCGCGACCCTCGCCCGGCTCGCCGAGCTCGCAGCGGAGCATCGCGAGCTCGCCATCGCCGGTCGCAGTCACAATGTGCCGGGCCAGGTGACGACCCTCGGCAAGCGGTTCGCGACCGCCGCCGACGAACTGCTGGTCGCGCTCGAACGCCTCGAGGAGCTGATCGAGCGCTACCCGCTGCGGGGGATCAAGGGGCCGATGGGGACAGCGCAGGACCAGCTCGACCTGCTCGGCGACCCCGATCGGCTCGCCGCTCTGGAGCGCCGGATCGCCGAGCATCTGGGCTTCAGCCGGGTCCTCGACAGCGTCGGCCAGATCTACCCGCGTTCGCTGGACGTCGATGCCGCCGGCGCGCTGGTTCAGCTCGTCGCCGCGCCGTCCAATCTGGCGACGAGCATCCGGCTGATGGCGGGCGCCGAGCTGGTCACCGAGGGCTTCCAGGCCGGTCAGGTCGGGTCGTCGGCCATGCCGCACAAAATGAACACCCGATCCTGCGAGCGCATCAACGGCCTGGCCGTCGTCGTCCGAGGCAACCTCGCGATGCTCGGCGAGCTGGCCGGAGACCAGTGGAACGAGGGCGACGTCTCCGACTCGGTCGTACGCCGGGTCGCGCTGCCCGACGCGTTCTTCGCGGCCGACGGAGTCTTCGAGACCTTGCTGACCGTGCTGGCCGAGTTCGGTGCCTATCCGGCCGTCGTCGATCGCGAGCTGCGCCGCTACCTGCCCTATCTCGCCACGAC
This sequence comes from Nocardioidaceae bacterium, assembly GCA_032154865.1. Taxonomy (GTDB): domain Bacteria; phylum Actinomycetota; class Actinomycetes; order Propionibacteriales; family Nocardioidaceae; genus DATFRX01. The sequence goes on along the minus strand of JALDXR010000446.1, from coordinate 2,160 downwards.
CAAGATTCTGATGGCCGCGGTCCGGAGCGGCGTCGGCCGGGAGCAGGCGCACGAGGCGATCAAGGAGCACGCGGTCGCGGTGGCGCTCGCCGCCCGCGAGGCCGACGCCGGTGAGCCCGATCTGCTCGACCGGCTGGCCGGCGATCCGCGCCTCGGGCTGAGCCGTGCCGAGTTGGCGGCCGTGGTCGGCGATCCACTGGCGTTCACCGGCGCCGCGAGGGATCAGGTCGACGCCGTCGTACGCCGGGTCGAGTCGGTCGTCGCGCGGCATGCCGAGGCCGCAGCGTACCGGCCGAACGGCATCCTCTGACCGCAGCCGGTTTTGCGCCCGTACGCACCGCCGGAGGTGGCCGGGACGATCAGTACGGGCGCAAAACCGATCGGGCCGATCTGGCAGCATGTCGGTCGTGGCTTTGACGATCGAGAACGCGACGCATCTGCACTCCGGCAAGGTCCGCGACCTCTACGAGCTGTCCGACGGCAACCTGCTCATGGTTGCCTCCGACCGGATCTCCGCCTACGACTACGTCCTTGAGCCGGGCATCCCCGACAAGGGCGAGGTCTTGACCCGGCTGTCGCTGTGGTGGTTCGAACAGCTGGCCGACCTGGTGCCGAATCACCTGGTCTCGACCGAGGTCCCGGACGAGGTACGCGGCCGGGCGATCGTCGTGGAGCGTCTCGACATGTACCCGGTCGAGTGCGTGGCGCGGGGCTATCTGACCGGGTCCGGTCTCGCGGAGTACAACCGCACCGGCACCGTGTGCGGCATCCCGCTGCCGGGCGGACTCCGCGACGGCGACCGGCTGGCCGAGCCGATCTTCACGCCGACGACGAAGGCGCCGGTCGGCGAGCACGACGAGGCGATGACATACGCGGAGGTCGTGGAGTCGGTCGGCGAGGACCTCGCGGCGCAGCTGCGTGACCTGACGCTGCAGACGTACGGCCGGGGCGAGTCGATCGCCCGGGAGCGCGGCGTCATCCTGGCGGACACGAAGTTCGAGTTCGGCGCCCGGGCCGACGGCACGGTTGTGCTGGCCGACGAGGTGCTGACCCCGGACTCGTCGCGGTTCTGGCCGGCCGACCAGTGGGAGCCGGGCCGGTCGCAGCCGTCGTTCGACAAGCAGTTCGTCCGGGACTGGCTGACCTCGGCAGAGAGCGGTTGGTCCAAGAGCTCGGGCGAGCTGCCGCCGGCGCTGCCCGAGGCGATCATCGAGAAGACCCGGGCGCGTTACGTCGAGGCGTACGAGCGGATCACCGGCGAGCGCTTCTAGCTGCCGCGGGGCAGTGTTGGCGCGAAACCGCAGGTCTGGCCAAGTGTTGGCGTGACTTTGCGCCGACACCGCCCGTTGCCGCCTGGGTCTCCCGCTCGCGCCCGAGATGTGCTCGGATAAGGACGAATGCCCGTCCCCCGACGCGTGGAGGCCACCGTGCTCAACCTGTCCGTGATGCTCGAAGACAGTGCTCGTACGGTGCCGGATCGCGACGCGGTCGTGCTGGGCGACATCCGACTGACGTACGCGCAGGTCGACGCGTCGGCGAACCAGGTGGCGAACCTCCTGGTCGACCGGGGGATCCAGCCGGGTGACAAGGTCGCCCTGACCTGTCCGAACCTGCCGTACTTCCCGATCGTCTACTACGGCATCCTCAAGGCCGGTGCGGTCGTCGTGCCGCTCAACGTCCTCCTCAAGGGCCGTGAGATCGCCTACCACCTGGACGACTCCGACGCGAAGGCGTACTTCTGCTTCGAAGGCACCGCCGACCTGCCGATGGGAGCCGAGGGATGGGAGGCGTTCGAACAGACCGACGGGTGCGAGCACTTCTTCGTGATCACAGCCGATCCCGCGGCGGCATCGCCGATCGAGGGCACGGAGACGATGGGTGCCGCGATGTCGAGCCGGCCGCCGACGTTCGACAGCGTCGTGACGACGGAGTCGGACACCGCGGTCATCCTCTACACGTCGGGCACGACCGGACGGCCCAAGGGTGCCGAGCTCACCCACTCCAACATGGTGCTCCAGTGCTTCGTCAACGAGCGGCTGTTCGGCCGGCACCCGGACGGCCACGACATCTACCTGCTGGTGTTGCCGTTGTTCCACTCGTTCGGTCAGACCGTGATCATGAACACCGGCTTCGGCCTCGGCGGCACGCTCGTCATGCTGC
>JALDXR010000445.1:0-3756 GCA_032154865.1 Nocardioidaceae bacterium | reverse complement strand
TCGTCGATGGTCCAGACGTCGACCCGGAGCCCGGCAGCCTGTGCCTCAGCGGTGAAGCGCCTGGTCACCACCGGCAGCAGGTTCTTGAGCCGTTTGGGCACCTGCAGCGCCTGGTAGGCGACCTCCGGCTGACTTAGATGCAGCCGATAGCGGATCCAGAACCCGAAGATCTCCCGGGTCGAGGCCCCGGTCGGAATGGCCCCGCCGGACAGCCGACGGAACAGCTTCAGCTTGTCCGTCTCGGTTCCGACGACCAGGGTGCGGTCGACCGCGTTGCAGTCTTGGATCACCTGCCACAGGGCTTCTTCGGTGCCCTGCCGCTCCCCCTTGATCTCGATGTTGACCTTGTGGTCGGGGAAGGTGCGATAGACCTCGGCCAAGGTCGGGATCCGGACCGGCGGTCCGTCCCAGGGCTCGCCCGTGTCGGCGTGCTTGAACTCGGCCGCAGCGTTCAGCTCCTGCAGCTCGGCCAGGGTGGCTTCGGATACCCGTACGCTCTGGCCGGTGGTGCGCTCCGTGTCGGGATCGTGGATCACCACGACCTCGCCGTCGGCGGTGGTGTGCACGTCGAGCTCGATGACCTCGCCGCCGGCCTCGAGGCCGATCCGGAACCCCTCGATGGTGTTCTCCGGACCGATGCCGGCGCCGCCGCGATGGGCGAAGTTGATCGGCCAGTCCTTCGGTGTCGACGCCCGCGCCGCCAGACTGTCCTCGCGCTGGCGCCAGGCGCTGAGTACGGCCGCCCCGGTGACACCCATCGCCAGTCCGATGGCGAACAACGGCAGAGCCCCGAGGCGGAACTCCCAGATGTTGTCGGCCACCAAGGAGTTGTCACCCTGCTTGATAATCGCGTTGCTCATGCTCGGCTCCTTTGCCCCTCACGGTGAAAGAGCGCATCAGCCCGAAGACTGATACTCAGCATCGATTTGTCGCTGTTGAATTGGCCATATTTGGTCAGCCGGTGGCCGTCACCTTCTCTTCGTGGATCTCGTGATGCCGCATCAGCCGCCAGATCACATAGGAGAATGCGCCAGTCACGATCGGCAGAGCGTACGTGAGGGCTCGATAGACAAGCACTCCGGCGACGATCTCCGGCTTGGCCGATTCGGAGAGGACGGCGACGTAGACCGCGGTGTACGCGATCTCGGTGACCCCGACACCGCCCGGCGTGATCTGGACGATGGTCGCGATCCGACCGATCGCATAGAGCATGAGCCCGAGCGTCAGCGGCATCTGGGACCGAGAGATCCCGCACGCATACAAGCAGGCGACGAGCAGCAAGCCGTTGAGCAAGTATCCGCCGATGACCGTCGCCAGCAGCTTGATCCCGTCGAGTCGCAACGTATCTGTCAGATCGGCCCGCATGGCTACGCAGCTGTCCGGCCAGGTCGTGATCCGGGACTTCCCGAAGAGCCTTCGGAACGGGTTCACGCAGGCCTGCGCGGCCTTGCCCAGCCACCGCGCGAGTCGCACGCTGCTGGCGATGGCGCCGACGACGAGCAGCGTCAGCACCGCGAGGACGACGGCGCAGAGCCCCGCGAGCCAGGCATTACTCCCGCCGGCGGCCCCCGGCTGACCGACCAAGGTCCAGATCACGAAGAAGGCGCCCGGGCCGATGAAGATGAGGGCGTCGGTCGACACGCTCACTGCGAGGGTCGCCCGGGCGAAGTGCTCGATGCTCACGCCCCAGGATCGGAGGATCGCGTACTGCGCGGCCGTTCCCGACGGTCCAGGGATGATGTTGCTCACCGCCGACGAGGCCTCCCGGGCGATGAGCGACTTCCCCAGTGGCAGTTCCGGTGTGACGACCGAGTACGAGGCGGCGAGCACGACGCGGATCAAAAGCGCGACCAGGAACAGGTAGAGCAGCGTGAGCAGGCTCATCGACTTGAGGGAGTCGCCGACGCTCCCGAACTCCGTCAGCAGCGGGATGACCGCTGCGAAGAGCAGAACGATCAGCGCGCCGGACAGGACGCCGCTCGCGACCTTGAAGAAGACCGACCCCGGACCTGGGCGCGCGCCCGTCGCCTCGGCAGGCAGCTGGGTGCCCCTGCGCCCGCGCCGGCTCGGCCTATCGGTCATGACGAGCCGCCGGCCGGGAGGCGATCAGACCCTTGGTACGCCCGCGCGAGATGCCAGCCCGGTCGGCAGCTGATCGCGCGCAGGATTCTCACCGTGCACTCCCTCGGCGGCGAGTGACCATCGTGGTTCCTCACCACCTGTCAGCGTGGAACAACCCCACGTTTCGCGCATGGGTCGAACGTCCCGAAGCGGCGGTCGCCGTCACCCGACCGGTCGCCTAGTGACCGGAGCCGGTGACCATCCGCTTGCGCTCGGCCGCGTCCGTTCCGCCCTTCCGCTCCAAGGTGGCGCAGGCTTGTTCGATGTCGCGGGCGAGGGTGTCGACGTGTTCGCGGCTCATCGTCTGCTTGACCAGTGCGCGCATGATGGTCTCGTTCTGGGCGTTCGGTGGGAGGGTGTAGGCGGGGACCATCCAGCCCCGCTCGGCCGACAGCTGCCAGGCGATGTCGAACTCGTCGTAGACCGAGTTGTCCTTCAGCTTCCAGGCGACCAGCGGCAACTGCTCCTTGTCCTCGCCGATCAGGTCGAAGTGGCCCATGTCGTGGAGATTCTCGGCCAGCACTTCGGCGTTCTTTTGCATGTTGCGCATGATGTACTCGTAGCCGGCCCGTCCGTACCGCACGAAGTTGTAGTACTGCGCCAGGACCATCGCCGACCCCGTGGAGAAGTTCAGCGTGAACGTCTTGTCGGCCTTGCCGAGGTAGTTCTCGGTGAAGACCAGATCCTCGGCGAGATCGGACTCCTCGCGGAAGATCAGCCAGCCGATGCCCGGGAAGACCAGACCGAACTTGTGCCCCGAGACGTTGATCGAGCGCACCCGGTCGAGCCGGAAGTCCCACTGCGAGTCGGGGTAGAGGAACGGCCAGACGAAGCCGCCGCTGGCCGCGTCGATGTGGAGCGGGATGACCAGGCCGCGCTCCTGCTCGACCCGGCCCAGCAGATCGTTGATCCCGACGATGTCGTCCTTGTGCCCGGTGAAGGTGGTGCCGAGGACGGCCGCGACGCCGATCGTGTTCTCGTCCAGATGCGGCTCGACGTCCTCCGGCCCGATCGTGTACTTGCCGGGCTGCAACGGCACGATCCGCGGCTCGACGTCGAAGTAGCGGCAGAACTTCTCCCAGACAACATGGACGTCACCGCCGAACACCAGGTTGGGGTTGTCGGTCGACTCGCCGGCCGCCTCGCGACGCTGGCGCCACTTCCACTTCAGCGACAGGCTGCCGAGCATGATCGCCTCGGACGAGCCCTGCGTACGAGCCCCGGTCGTCGGACCCGGCGCGTGGAACAGATCGGCCAGCATCCGGATGCAGCGCTGCTCGATCTCGGCGGTCCGCGGATACTCCGCATGGTCGATGAAGTTCCGGTGCAGGTTGAACGCGATCAACTTCTGCGCCTGAGGCTCCATCCAGGTCGTCACGAAGGTCGCCAGGTTACGGATCGGAAGACCCTCGAGCGCGACGTCCTCGAAGACCAGCCGCATCGCGTCCTCAGCCGGCATCCCGCCCTCAGGAAAGTCCTTCGACGGCACCTCCTCGGTGATGAACCGGTTGCCGAACAGCTGCGAGTCCAGATCCTCCGAGATGTGCTCAGTCATCGCCACCCTCCCTGGGTAGGTCTGCAGGCGAGCCGCTGATTCACCTTGACAACCGACCCCACGGCGAGACATCACCCACC
>JALDXR010000444.1:0-3757 GCA_032154865.1 Nocardioidaceae bacterium | reverse complement strand
TACAGGTAGCCCGAGACCATGTTGGCCACGACCGGATCGCTCGGCGTCGTGACGTTGGAGGCCGACATCGCCAGCGATCGGACCCGGCCGCCCGCCTCCGCGATGGTGATCGTCATGCCGATCGAGCTGCCGGGCGGCGTGCGGCACGTCGTGGTGGCATCGTCTACGTCGCAGCTCATGTCCGCTGCTTCGGCATTGCGTACGAGAACCGACGCGGCCGGGAAGTCGGGCGGCGGCAGCGTACGGCCGGCATAGGAGGCGGACTCCACCACGACCTGGATCGACGCTCCGGACCGACTGCCGTAGACGCGTCGACCGGCTATCTCGATCTCTCGCCGGTCACCGAGCCGATCGGCGACCCGCGCGCCGGCGCCGTCCAGCAGCGCGTCGCCGACCTTGAGCGCGGTCTGCCGGGCGACGTCGACGTGCAGGCGGTAGTCGCGTACACCTGCGGCATAGACGCTGACCCGGGCGAGATAGTCGTCGGCATAGGTCAGCGCGACATCGATGCTGATCGACCCGTCATCGCCGGCCGGTTCGTCGAGGAAACAGCGTTTGACGACGGGCGCATCGAGCGAGTCGTAGCAGTGCCATCCCTCCTGCGACAGTTCGTCGATCAGGGCACTGGCGGCGGCCACGCTCATCACCTGCTCCGACGGCGGCTCCGTGCTGCCGGTGGGCCGCGGATCGTCGCCGGTGTCTCGAAGCAGGAAGCCCGCGATCACAGCGGCGACGACGGCGATGACAGCGGCGGTCAGCCAGTCGCGCCGGCTCATGCCCACCACCCGGGTCCCACGTCAGAACGGTATCCGGCTCAGGCATAGGCAACGCCGACGAGCCTCAGCCGTCGCTGCCGCCGGCTGCCTCGCGGGCGGCGTCCGGCCCGTCGTCGAGGAGCACCCGCAGGCCGTCCTCGTCGAGCACCGGTACACCGAGCTCGACGGCCTTGTCGTACTTCGATCCCGGCGACTCGCCGACGACGACGAAGTCGGTCTTCTTGGACACCGAGCCGGCGACCTTGCCGCCGCGCGCGCCGAGCGCCTCCTTGGCCTCGTCGCGGGAGAAGCTCTCGAGCGATCCGGTCACGACGACCGTGATCCCCTCGAGAGTGCGAGGCGCGCGCTCGGTCGCCTCGTCCTCCATTCGCACCCCGGCCGCCCGCCACTTGTCGACGATCGCCCGGTGCCAGTCGACCTCGAACCACTCGGACAGCGCCTGCACGATCGTCGGCCCGACGCCGTCGACCCCCGCCAGCTCCTCCGGGGTCGCCGACATGATCGCGTCGAGGCGGCCGAAGTGCAGGGCCAGCGCCTGCGCCGCGGTCGGCCCGACGTGCCGGATCGACAGGGCGACGAGCACCCGCCACAGCGGCTGCGACTTGACCCGCTCCAGGTTGTCGAGCAGCCGCATGCCGTTGATCGACAGGTTGCCGTCCTTCTTGGTGAACAGCGGCACCCGCTTGACCTGCTCGACGTCGAGCCCGAACAGGTCGCCCTCGTCGGCGATCACCTCGGCATCGAGCAAGGCGGTCGCCCCCTCCCAGCCGAGCGCCTCGATGTCGAACGCCCCGCGACCGGCGAGATGGAACAACCGCTCTCGCAGCTGCGCCGGACACGATCGGGTGTTGGGACACCGGATGTCGGCGTCGCCCTCCTTCTCGTAGGCGAGCTCGGTGCCGCACTCGGGACAGTGGGTCGGCATCTCGAACTCGCGCTCGGCACCGTCACGCAGGTCGACGACCGGCCCGACGATCTCGGGGATCACGTCGCCTGCCTTGCGGAGCACGATCGTGTCGCCGATCAGCACGCCCTTGCGCTTGATCTCCGACGCGTTGTGCAGCGTGGCGAACTCCACCGTCGAGCCCGCGACCCGGATCGGCTCCATCACGCCGTACGGCGTCACCCGGCCGGTGCGACCGACGTTGACCTTGATGTCGAGGAGCTTGGTGTTGACCTCCTCGGGCGGGTACTTGAACGCGATCGCCCATCGCGGCGCTCGCGACGTCGAGCCCATCTGCCGCTGCAGCGAGACCTGGTCGACCTTGACGACGATGCCGTCGATCTCGTGCTCGACCGAGTGCCGGTGCTCGCCGTAGTGGTCGATGTAGGCGTGGACGTCCTTCAGGTCGGGGACCACCTTGTAGCGGGTGCTGACCGGGATCCCCCAGGAGCCGAGCGCGGTGTAGGCCTCGGACTGGCGCTCGGGGCGGAAGCCCTCGCGGGCGCCGACGCCGTGACACAGCATGCGCAATGGCCGGGACGCCGTCACCGAGGGATCCTTCTGCCGCAACGACCCGGCGGCGGCGTTGCGCGGGTTGGAGAACGGCGGCTTGCCGGCCTCGACGAGCGACGCGTTGAGGGTCTCGAAGTCGGCGACCGGGAAGTAGACCTCGCCACGCACCTCGAGCAGCTTCGGCACCGGATGCTCGCCGCCGGCCGTGAGCCGGGAGGGAACGCCCTCGACCGCCCGGACGTTAGGCGTGATGTCCTCGCCGGTACGGCCGTCGCCGCGAGTCGCACCGCGAACGAGTCGGCCGTTCTCGTAGGTCAGGCTCACCGCGAGGCCGTCGATCTTGAGCTCGCAGAGGTATTCGGCGCCGTCGCCGACCTCGCGAGCGATCCGCTCCGCCCACGCGTCCAGCTCGTCGCGGGTGAACGTGTTGTCGAGGCTCATCATCCGCTCGATGTGGTCCACCGGCGTGAAGAGCGTGGATGCCACTCCCCCAACCTTCTGGGTCGGCGAGTCGGGCGTACGCAGGTCGGGATACTCCTCCTCGAGCCGCTCCAGCTCCTTCATCATCGGGTCGTACTCGGCGTCGGACAGCGTCGGCCGGTCGAGCACGAAGTAGCGGTAGCGGGCGTCCTCGATCTGCTCGGACAGGTCGCGGTGGCGCTCTCGGGCCTCGGCGGGCGCGGCTTGTACCTCGGTCACGGGCCCCATTGTGCCGGTCGGCACCGACGCCCGATTCGGGTTTGCGCAGTAATTGTGGGTGTGGGCCGGGCCGCACCCACAAGGAGTGCGCAAAACCGTCAAGGGGCCACGGTCAGAGCGCCACCGTCAGGGCGTCAACTGCCTGGCAACCTCGCGGGCCAGCCGCATCGCCTCGCGGGCCCAAGACGGACTCGCCCCGGCCAGGCCGCAGGACGGCGTCACCACGATCCGGCCGGCCAGCTCCTCGGCGTCATGACCGGTGTCCTCGAAGAACCGGCGTAGCCGGGTCGCGAGCTGATCGGCCGACGGCGTCGACGTAGGGTCGGTGCTCGGAATCACCCCGGGCCAGAGGTCGACTCCCTCGTCGAGCGCCGCCGCCCATGCATCGCCCGGGGTCGCCAGGGCATGGTCGTACGCGATCGCGGCGAAGCCGGACTCGACAAGCCGGCGCACCGGAACGTCGGACGCGCACACGTGCGCCACCGGGATCGCGCCGGCGGACCGGATCGCGTCGACGCACCAGCGCAGCGCCTCGACGGCCTCCGGAGTGTCGACGGTGCGATGCCGGCCGAATCCACTCGCGGTCGGGACCGCGCCGGCCAACACGGCGGGCAGGGCCGGCTCGTCGAGCTGCACGACCGGCTCGGCGCCCGCCACCCGCGATCGCAGCTCGGTAACCTGGTCCGCCAGTCCCTCGGCGAGTGACTGCGCCAGGTCGCGGCGGGCGCCATGGTCGGCCAGCACCCGATCGCCTCGCGGCCGCTCCATCGTCGCCGCCAGGGTCCAGGGCCCGGTGACTTGGATCTTGAGCCGACCGGAGTAGGTC
>JALDXR010000047.1:0-12915 GCA_032154865.1 Nocardioidaceae bacterium | reverse complement strand
AGGGCTTCATCGAGCACGCCGACCTGCTGCTGGTCCGGCGCGGCGAGAAGGTCACCGTCAACGTGCCGATCCACCTGGTGGGCGAGGCCGAGCCGGACGTCCTCGTCGTGACCGAGACGACCGAGCTGCCGGTCGAGGCCGAGGCCACCCACATCCCGGGCGCGATCGAGGTCTCCATCGAGGGGCTCGAGGTCGGTTCGCAGATCCTGGCCTCCGATCTCAAGCTGCCCGAGGGCGTCACGCTGCGGGTCGAGGACGACCACCTCATCGTCAACGCGACGGCGCAGCCGACCGCCGAGCAGCTCGAGGCCGAGATGGCCGAGGCGGAGGCCGAGGCCGGCGTCGAGCGCGAGGAGCATGTCGAGGCCGAGGAGGTCGAGCCGGAGGCGGCCGAAGCGCCCGAGGGCGAGCCTGCCGAAGACGACACCGAGAGCGAGTGACCCTGACGGGCCTGCTCTCCCGGTTCCGACGCAGCGACATGACTGGCGAGGCCTGGTTGGTCGTCGGGCTCGGCAATGCCGACCCGTCGTACGCGAAGACCCGGCACAATGTCGGGTTCTTCGTCGCCGACGTACTCGCCGATCGGATGTCCGGCAAGTGGCGGGTGCACAAGTCGCGCCGGGCCGACGTCATCGAGGGGCGCCTCGGCGGTACGCCCGGCGTCCGGACGGTGCTCGGCCGCCCGCGCTCGTACATGAACGAGAGCGGCGGACCGGTCGCCGGCCTGGTGTCGTTCTACAAGGTCCCGCCGGAGCGGCTGGTGGTCGTGCATGACGAGCTCGACCTCCCGCTCGGGACCATCCGGCTCAAGCTCGGCGGCGGCGACAACGGACACAACGGGCTGCGATCGATCCGGTCCGCCCTGGGCACCGGCGACTTCCACCGGGTCCGGGTCGGCATCGGAAGGCCACCGGGACGGCAGTCCCCGACCGACTTCGTCCTTCGCCCGTTCCGCAGCGACGAACGGTCTGACGTCGAGATCTCCGTCGAAAGGGCGGGCGATTCGGTCGAAAGTCTGCTCCTTCGTGGTCTCGTCGTGACGCAGAGCGAGTACCACTGACCCACCTGCCCGAAACGCGCCGACTACCCCCGATGACGGTCGACCCCGATGTCTGGTTGAATACGTCGGGTTCGGGGTCCGCCGTGGGACGAACTATGTACGGGAGCCGTCTGATGCAGATGGGGTTCAACGGGGCTGCGCTATGACCGATTTCCCGGTCGGCGCCCCGGAGGAGGCGGCGCGCCGCCCTGGCCTCACCACCGTCGTACGCCGCGCCATTCCGATGCCACGACGCCGCGTCGCGTCCTGGCGACCAGCCGCGCTGGTGGCCGAGGTCGTCGTCATGGCGATCGTCGCGATCGTCACGGCGACGCTGGCGCCGCCGCTCGGTGACATCGGCCGCCTGGCGGTCACGCTGGTGCTGCTGACCTTCGTGCTGCAGGTCGCGCTGCTGCCGGTCTACGAGCGGCTGCGGTCCTACGTGCCGATCCGGCGGGCGGCCGTCGTGGGTGGCCTGGTCCTGCTGGCCAGCGCGACCATCAACGCGACCCCGGCACGTCAGCTGCGCGCGACCGCACTCGTCGTCGGCGGCACCCTGCTCGCCGGCCTCGTGGTCCGGATCGTCCGGTCCCGGAAGAAGACCCGAAGCATCATCCTCCTCGTCGGCGACCGGGTCGCGGTGTCGCACCTGGTGAGTCAGTGGGGTCCGCAGCCCAATGTCGAGATCGCCGGCGTATGCCTGGCCGAGACCGACGACGACGGCTCGCCGCTGACCGACACGATCATGGACATGCCCGTGGTCGGCTCGCTGCCCGACGTACCCGCCGTCGCTCGCCGGCTCGGGGTCGACCAGGTGGTCGCGGCGCCCGGACCGGTGCTGACGGCCTATGACGTACGCCGGCTGAGCTGGGCGCTGGAGGACAGTGACGTCGAGCTCGCGGTGGCCGCCGAGGTGCACGGCGCCGTGCCGAGCCGGGTCGTTCCCCGGGTGGTCGGCCGCCGCCTGCTGCTGTCGGTCGGTCCGACCCGTCCGCCGGCTCCGTTGGCCGCCGCCAAGTGGATGATCGACCGGATCGGCTCAGCTGTCCTGCTCGTGCTCGTGGCGCCGGTGCTCGTCGTGCTGTGGCTCATCGTCCGATGGGACTCGCCCGGCCCGGGCATCTTCCGCCAGGCCCGCGCTGGTCAGGGTGGAAGCACGTTCACGATGTACAAGCTGCGGACGATGTCCGTCAACGCCCCGTCGATACAGGGGGACCTCCTCGATCTCAACGAGGGCGCCGGCCCGCTGTTCAAGATGCAGCACGACCCGCGGGTGACCAAGGTCGGTCGGGTGCTGCGCGCGACATCGCTCGACGAGCTCCCACAGCTCTACAACGTCCTCAAGGGCGACATGTCCCTGATCGGGCCGCGGCCGGCGCTGCCGAGGGAGACCGACGACTACGACGACTGGATCCGGCGCCGGCTGACCGTGAAGCCGGGCATGACCGGTCTGTGGCAGGTCAGTGGCCGGTCGCGACTCGGCTGGAACGAGGCCGTGCGGCTGGACCTCGACTACGTCGACAACGTCACGATCTCGGGTGAGCTGTCCATCGCCGCCCGGACGATCGGTGCCGTCGTCAGGCAAGACGGTGCCTGCTGACGCTGCTCCGATCGGGGGGATGGACCGATCGTCGAAGGTTCAGGGGCTGCGTGACCGGCTACCGGGCGGTGCCGTGTCGGCGGCCAAGGGCGTCGTCCATGCCACCGGTCGAGCGACGTCCGGCCTGCGGGTGCGGCCCGACTTCTTGATCATCGGCTGCAAGAAGGGCGGCACCACGTCGCTGATGAACTGGCTCGTGGAGCATCCGGACGTGGCCCGGATGTATCCCTCGTTCCAGCGTCGCAAGAGCCCGCACTACTTCGACATCAACTACGCCAAGGGCGACGCCTGGTATCGCGCGCACTTTCCGACCCGACGGGCGCTCGATCGGGCCGAGCGGCGGACCGGCCGGCGGCCGATCGTCGGAGAGGCCTCGCCCTATTACATGTTCCATCCGGCGGCACCGGAGCGGGTCGGTGAGACCCTGCCGGACGTACGGCTGATCGCGCTCCTGCGGGAGCCGGTGTCGCGGGCGTACTCCAACTACTGGGACCGGGTCGCGACGGGCAACGAGGACCTGCCCTCGTTCGAGGCCGCGATCGACGCGGAGGACGAGCGGCTGAAGGGCGTGACGGCCGAGCGGCTACGGGACCCCTCGTATTACTCCTTCGACCACGACCATCACAGCTACCTGGCGCGCGGCCGCTACATCGAGCACCTCCAGCCGTGGCTCGACGCGTACGGCACCGACCGCCTGCTGGTGCTGCCGGCCGAGCAGATGTTCACCGATCCGCAGGGGACGTTCGAGACCGTCCAGCACTTCCTCGGCCTCCCGGTCAGGAAGCTGACCCTTCGGCCGCGCAACGAGCGCCGTGGATATCCGCCCATCAACCCCCAAACCAGGGCACGCCTCGCCGAATATTACGAGCCCTATAATCGGTCGCTGTTCGACACACTAGGGACGCAGTTCGCTTGGTGACTCGCGCCGAGCGTCCGCCTGATTCGCGAATCGGACTGCGCCCTGACCTACTCGCTGTCCGCGCTGTCTTGGGAGATGACGTTGAGGGCCCGACTCGCCCTGTCTCTAGCCGCCGTGGCCTCACTGGTCGTCGGAGCGAATGTCGCGACCGAGGCTCAGACCAGACACCCGACGGTCGTCGACGACAACCCCGTCAACACGACGCCACACCTCTACTCGGACGGCTCCGGGGTCACGCCGCGGGTCCTCGCCCTGTCCAAGTGGGCCGACACCGTCTACGTCGGCGGCATCTTCCGTCGACTCGAGAACCCGCAGCGCCGGAACCAGAAGGTCCGGCACAACCTCGCGGCGTTCGACGCCGACACCGGTGCGATCCGCTCGTTCGCTCCGCGCGTGAACGGGCCGGTCTGGGCGATTCGGACCACCAAGCGGGCCGTCTACATCGGCGGTGAGTTCACCAGGGTCAACGGCGTCCGGCGGCACGGCCTGGCCAAGCTCAACCGACGGACCGGCCACGTCGTCCGGGCGTTCAGGGCGCCGTTCTCGTCCGGTCGCGTGACCGATCTCGAACTGGTCCGCGGTCACCTGATCGCCGGTGGCTCCTTCGACCGAAAGCTGGTCGGCCTCCGACCCGACTCCGGCCGGCCGACGAACTACATCCGGCCGGCGATCAAGGGCAGGCTGCCCAACAGCTCGACGCGCAGCGGGGTGTTCCGGTTCGCCGTATCGCGGTCCGGCACGCACCTGGTCGCGATCGGCAACTTCGTGCGCGTGGGTGGCAAACAGCGGTCCCGCGCGTTCATGCTCCGGCTCCGCGGCTCATCAGCCCGAGTGACGCGCTGGTGGTATGCGCCGCTTCGCGACAAGTGCCGCGCCGACGGCCCGTCGAAACAGGCGTACCTCACCGATGTGGACTTCTCCCCGCGTGGCGACTATTTCGTCCTCGTAGCGACCGGATGGGTCCCACCGCCCGGCTCTCCACCAGGCCGGATGGTCTGCGACGCCGCGGCTCGATTCGAGACCGATGTCATGCGGCCGTCGCGGCCGACCTGGATCAACTACACCGGCGGCGACACCCTGCACTCGGTCGCGATCACCGGTGCCGCGGTCTACGTGCAGGGTCACAGCCGGTGGTTGGACAATCCGCTCGGCGTCGACTCCGAGGGACCGGGCGCGGTGAACCGCCGGGGCGGCGGTGCGATCAACCCCAGGACCGGCAAGGCGCTGCGCTGGAACCCGGTGATGCCCAACCAGGTCGGCGGCTACGCCTTCCTGGCGACACGTGACGGATTGTGGATCGGCCGAGACGGCAAGCGAATCGGCGGGGAGTACCACCGCGGCATCGCGTTCCTTCCGCTACGCTAACCCGGTCCGGCAACGGGGACGGTCGGGGGACCGCACGGTGATCAAGACGACGCATCAGCGTGTTCAGGGGCAGACTCCTTAGCTGGCGATAACCGCTGTGCCTGCCTTGGGAGTGCCACGTGAAGATTGCTCGATTGGCGACTGCTGGCGTCGCCGCCGTCTGCCTCGTCGCCGGTGTCACCGGCCTGGCGGACGCCCAGACCCCTGGTCATTCCAGTGTCGTCAGCACGGATCCCTCGAACTTCACGCCGCACCTGGCGGACGACAACACGGGTACGCGACCCCGCGTCCTGGCCCTGGGCGAGATCGACGGCACCATGTACGCCGGCGGCATGTTCCACAACATCCAGGACCGGCGTCGCCAGACCACGGTGCAGCGCGAGAACCTGTTCTCGTTCGACGCGTCGACCGGTGACATCTCGTCGTTCGCACCGAACGTCAACGGCGCCGTGTGGTCCATCGTCACGACCAACGACGCGGTCTACATCGGCGGCGACTTCACCTCCGTCAACGGCGTGGCACGGCGGGGCCTCGCGAAGCTGAACCCGACCACTGGCGCGGTGGACACCGCGTTTCAGGCGCCGTTCGGCACCGGCCGCGTCACCGAGATGGACCTGGTCAGCGGACGCCTGATCGTGGCCGGCAGCTTCCAGAAGAAGCTGATCGCGCTCAACCCGACCACCGGCCGCGGCACGAACTACATCTCGCTGGCGATCACCGGCACCGTGCCGATGACCAACGAGAAGCCCAACGTGTTCAAGTTCGCCGTCGACCCGGCGGGGACCCGGCTGGTCGCGGTCGGCAACTTCACCACGGTCGGCGGCCAGCAGCGGGTGCGGGCGTTCATGCTCAACCTGGGAGCGACGTCGGCGACCCTCAGCGACTGGTGGTATCCGCCGTTCGCCAACCGGTGCGCCTCCTCGACAGCGGCGCGGCAGTCGTACCTGGACGACGTCGACTTCTCGCCCGACGGCGAGTACTTCGTCTTCGCGGCCACCGGGTTCGTGCCGCAGTTCACCTCTCAGATCGGGACCATGGTCTGCGATGCGGTGGCTCGGTTCGAGACCGGCAACCTGTCCCCGGAGAGGCCGACCTGGATCAACTACACCGGCGGCGACACGCTGCACTCGGTCGTCGCGACCGGTGCCGCTGTCTACGTGCAGGGACACAGCCGCTGGCTCAACAATCCCCAGGGCCGCGACTCCGCCGGGCCCGGTGCGGTCTCACGACCGGGCGGTGGTGCGATCAACCCGGAGACTGGTGTGGCGTGGCCGTGGAACCCGGTGATGAACAACACGGTCGGCGGCTTCGACTTCCTCGCGACCGACGACGGGTTGTGGCTCGGACGGGACGGCAACCGGATCGGCGGCGAATATCACCGCGGTCTCGCCTTCATGCCGCTGCCGTAAGGTCGAAACATGGCCGAATCCGCGCGGGCATCTGCGATCGACATTCTTGTGGTCTGCACTGCCAACCAGGCCCGGAGTCCGGCCGCTGAGGAGCTCTTCCGCCGCGAGGCGGAGGCCCGTCTCGGGCGGGACAACGGCTTGGTGTTCCGGAGCGCCGGGGTGCATGCCAGCGAGGGCGAGCCGGTCCTGGCGAACATGGCGGCTGCGCTGAGCCGGCGCGGCATCTCGATCGACTATCACCGCTCCCGGCCGATCCGGCGCGAAGAGCTGGAGGCCAGCCGCCTGGTGGTCTCGATGACCGAGGAGCATCGGCGGGCGGTCAACCGGGTGGCCCCCGCGGTCGTCAGCCGGTCGTACACGCTGTGTGAGGTCGACCGCCTCGTGTCATCGGACTGGTGGGAGCCGACGTGGGACGGCGACGAGGACGCGATGGATCGGCTGCGCAGCCTGCGTCCGATGGTGCCGAAGGGCAAGCGCCCCGAAGACATCGTCGACCCGGCCGGGCACAGCGTCGAGATCGCCGTCACCGTGCTCAACGAGCTGTCCGAGCGCATCGCGCGGATCAGCATGCACCTGTTCGGCGGCCAGCCGGCCGAAGCCTCAGCCTGACGACCGGCGAGACGAGCTGGCCGAGACCCGCTCCCCAGGTGTGGGTTCGGTCTTCTTCGTACGGCGCCGCCGGCGCGACTTCTCGTCCGGAGTGGCCGCGTAGCCGTAGCGGTAGGTCGAGTCCTTCGTGCCCACGTCGTTGAAGGCGCAGCCGTTGACGTTGCCGCCGACCTGCCGGATCCGGTCGACCGCGGCCGAGACCGAGTGGATTCGCGAGACCTTGCGCCGGGCGACCAGGAGCAGCAGATCGATCTGGTCGATCAGCTCGAGGCTGTCGGCGACCCGGAGCACCGGGGCGGTGTCGACGATCACGAGGTCGGCGTTCTGGGCGAGGTCGTCCAGGATGCCGGTCATCAGCGGCGAGGCCAGCAGTTCGGCCGGGTTGGGCGGAATGCTGCCGGCGGCGAGTACGCGCAGGTCGTCGAGCCCGACCTCGTGCAGATGCGGCTCGGCCGGGCCACCGGCGGCCAGCAGGTCCGACAAACCGATCGGGACGTCGAGGCCGAACCGGTCGGCAACGGCCGGACGGCGCAGGTCGGCGTCGACCACGATGACGCGCAGCCCCACTCGGGAGGCGGCCACCGCCAGGTTCGTCGCGACCGACGTCTTGCCCTCGCCGGGGCCGGCCGACGTGACCATCATGACGTCGCCACGTCCGGCGAGGTGCTCCCGCTCGGCCGCCAGGAGGAACCGGACATTGGTGTTGAGAGTGCGGTAGGCCTCGCTCAATGGTGACTGCGGCGCCATCAGCGTCGCGACCCGGCCGGCCGACTCGTCGGGCGAGTTCGGGATCGAGCCCAGGATGGGACGACCGCCAAGCGCGGCGCGAAGTCGCTGCTCGTCGCGGATCGCGTCGTCCAGCCGGTCGCGTACGTAGGCCAGGCCGACGCCGATCACCAGTCCGATCACGGCGGCGAGCAGTCCGGCTCGAAGCGGCCGCGGCTCGGCCGGCTGGGTCGGCGGCTCGGCGCGGAGCAGTACCTCACCGCCGGGCAGCGGCCCGGTCTGACTGGTCTGCAGCAGTTGGAGCTGGGCGGAGATCGACGCCTTCTGTGCGAGTAGGCCCTCCTCCTGAGCCCGCAGATCCTGCCGCTTGTTGCCGGACGCTGACCTGGCGTCTTGGCGTACCTCGCTGATCTGTCGGTCCAGGGAGGAGATCTTTTCGGCGTACTGCGACTCCTGCTCGTCAGTCGCGGCGGTCGCCTGGTCCTCGCGGTATTCGATGTACTGCTCGGCGAAGGAGTTGGCGACGTCGGCCGCGAGCGCGCGGCTCGGCTCGAGCGCGGAGACCTCGACGACCCGCTTGTCCTCGACCACGGCGACGGAGATGTCGTCCAGCAGGTCCTGGGCGTCCTCGACGTCGAGATTCAGATCCTCGGCCACCAACTCGGCGACTTGGACTGAGGCGATGACGTCGGCCTGCGTGGCGACCTCTTCGGGCTCCATGACGACGCCCGCGTTGTCATCGGTGGTCTGCTGCGGCTCGAGCAGCAGGCTTGCCGTGCCCTTGTACATCTTGGTCTGGGAGAACGACCAGACGAGGCCGGCGACGACCGCCAGTAGCAGGCAGATCGCGACCAGCCGCCAGCGCCGCTTGAGCACGACGAGGTGGTCCTGAAGCCTGATGAGATCTTGGTCCATAGGAAACTCCGAGCGGACTCCCTCTCCGTCGGCTGCTGTTGGCGCGTCTGCCCGGTTCATGAACAATACGTGATGAACAGCGGCGGGATCGACCGGATCCCCTGATCGTCCGACCCGGCTGTTCGACTTGTCCGTTACACGGGGAGGCCGTGCGCAGTGAGATGGGCGATGCTGGCGGTTTTCGCCGCCCTCCCATTGCAGTGGTTCGTCGTCGGGTCGACGCCGCTCGGGCAGGGGCGGGTCCACCAGCTCGCCATCCTGGCTTTCACCGCTGCGATTTTCCTGCGGTATCGGGCTCGGGCCCATCAGCCAGTGCTGTCGGTCAGCGCTCCGTTCGTGATCGCCAACGTGTGTCTGCTCGTGATCTGGGTGGCGACCAGCTTCTACAACGGACTGGCGCCGTTCGGCCCGATCCAGCAGGCGCTCTACCTGGCGGCGTACGTCGCCTTCGGCACGATGATCTACCGGGCCGCCATCGGCGCCGAACGAGGTCTGTTGGACGCGCTGCGCTGGGCGGCGCTGTGCGCGACCGCAGCGCTCGTCGGGGGCCTGACGCTTTCCATGCTCGTCAATGGGGTGGACCCGCTCCAGGTGCTCAGGGAGACCATCGCCACGGCGAATCCGGAGATTCTGCAGCGTGAGCTCTTCCGGACCGCCTTCACCGGCTTCGGCTACGACGCCGACGCCGTACGCGGCAACATCCGGCACGAGGTCTTCGGCGCGGTGCTCGCCGCGATGTACGTGTCGGTGTGGGCGGCCCGGCTGCACCCCCTGACGTCGACGGCGCAGCGGGTCGTCTTCAACGCCGCGATGGTCGCCGGTTCGGTGCTGCTCCTGGTGTCGATGAGCCGAGCCGTCCTGGTCGCCGCGGCGGCCTGGCCGCTGCTCAGCTTCCTGCGGGCGCTGCTCACGGGCCGGCTCAGTGGACGTCAGGTCGGCCTGGCGTTCGTGGCTGCCGCCGCCTTCCTCGCGGCGGTGATCTCCGGCTTCGCCTCGGTGATCTGGGTGCGGTTCACCCAGGACACAGCGTCCTACGAGGCCCGGGACGCGCTCCTGCAGCAGGCGTACTCCAACATCGCCGACAACTTCGTCACCGGCGGCGTCGAGACCGCCGGTGCCAGTTCGCACAACTTCATCCTCGACACGTGGCTTCGGTCCGGCGTATTCGGGGCGCTGGCGGCCATGGTGATCGTGATCGTGCTGATCGGCCTCTGGGCCTCGCTGATCGCCCGGATCGGCGCCGAGCCGATCTGGATGGTGCCCGTGATCGCCGCGTTGGCGCTGCCGGTCGCCAGGCTCGTCACCGCGGGCGGCGGTCTGATCCCGCCCATCCAGTGGGTGCTCCTCGGGTTCGTCGCCGGCGCGATGGCCTATCGCCGCGAGCTCGCGCTACGCGCCGAGACGCCGGAACCCGAGCCCGAGCCCGAGCCGGCGGAGCGAGACGAGGAACTCGCCGCCGGGCCGGCCCGTGGCTAGATCGAGCCGCCGCGGGGGAGCACGGATCGCGCCGGTGCAGCCGAACGGTCGGCATCGCGCACAGCGCTACGTGTCGGTCTTGGGTGCGCTGGTCTGGTTCGCGGTCTCGTACGGCGTGGCGATCGGCGGCTATCTGCTGCTGAACGCGTCCGCGAGCCGGCTGTTGAGTCCGGCGCTGTTCGGCTACTTCGTGGTCGCGATGACGGCCGCCACCGTGGTCGGCCAGCTCGGTCTGATGGGGGTGCACCGGGCAGGACTGCGCGAGGCGGCCAAGCTCGCGGAGGGCGACGACGAGGGATTGTTGCTGCTGCGGCGGGGCGTGCGGGCCGTCCTCGTGCTGGCGCTGCCGCTGGCCGGCTTCGTGAGCGGTGCGGTGGCGTTCGCGTTGGCCGACGACTACGAGACGTCGACCCGGTGGCTCATCGGCATCGGCATGTTCTTGATGGTCGTGCTCGGCGGGCAGCAGAAGCTGTGGGCCAACTACCTGCGCGGCTTCGGTGACATCAAGTTCGCGAGCCTGCTCGAGGGCCGGTCCGGCGGTGCGCTCGTCGCGGCGTTGCAGGCGATCGGGTTGCTCGTCCTCTGGAAGTGGTGGCCCGACGCCGGCATCGGCGTGGCACTCCTCGTCGTCGGCCTCAGCTTCGTGGTGCCGGTGCTCAGCGCGGCCCGGCGCGTGACCCGGCGATGGCGACACGTGCGGCCGCGCGGCCACGTCTTCGCCGACTTCGGTCTCGTGCTCCGCCGGGACTGGCGGTTCGCGACCAACCAGGTGGCCGCCTACCTCAACGCCACCGTCGAGATCTGGATCGCCGGTCTCGTGCTGTCGAGCCTGGACACCTCGCTCTACAGCGCTGCCCAGCGGCTCGCGCTGCTCCTGGCGGTGCCGCTGACCTCGATCCAGGTCGTGTTCGCCCCCGTGACGGCACGGATGCTGGCCAGCGGCGACATCCGGACCCTCGAGCGGCTGCTGCGCACCGGAGGGACGATCGCGGCACTCGTCACGGCGGTCGCCTGGGTGCCGATGCTCCTGGCGCCAGGCCCGCTGCTCGACTTCATCTACGGCCCGGCCTTCGACGGCGCCGCCACGGTCCTGTTCCTTCTGACCGTCGGCAGCATCGCCAACGTCCTGAGCGGCCTCTGCGGCACCGCGCTGACGATGTCCCATCACGAGGGCTCGGTGGCCGCCGTCCAGGTCGTCGCGTGCGTGACGCGGATCGCGGCCGGGTTCGCCGCGGCCGCGGTCTGGGGCCTGGACGGCCTCGGCGCGACGGCGGCGATCGTCACGGTCATCATGTACTTCGCGATGTGGCGCCTGGCCCGGGTACGGCTCGGCCTGCGTACCGAGCTCACCCTGCGGCCACGGCTCGGACTCGTACGCCGGACCCTGGGTTAGTGGCAGAGTAAGCCCGACTTGTCGCTGTTGCGGAGGTGTCCTCGCGGGATGGAAGGCCGTAGCCTGCCGCGCATGGCTCTGCGACGTCCACGGATCGGCCCGCCACCCGGCGATCGCCGACTCCTTGCCGTGGTCGCGGGTCTCGTCGTCGCCATGGCCGTATTGCCCGGCTGTCAGAACGAGGAGCCCACCTCCGGGGACCCCGCCGAGGCGAGCCAGTCGGCCGGTGGTGGCCGGACCTTCGCGCCCGATCGCCCCAGGGCCGACGAGGACCAATCACCGCGGGCCAACCACCCGACCCTGCGCACTACCGACTCGCCCGAGCCCGGCTCGCCCGGACGATCGACGCCACGACCGAACCGAGGTGACAAGCCCGAGGCCGACGGCGGCTGGTCGGGGCCACGCTTCGGCGCGGTCTACCACGGCATGTGGGACATGTCCTGGTCGGATCGGGCCGAGCTGCTCGACAAGCTGGCCTCGATCGGCGTCCGCTGGGTGCGGATCGGAGTGCAGTGGTCGCTGGTGCAGCCGAATCCGCCCAGCTCCGCCAACGGCGGGTGGAGTGTGAAGTGGGGCGTGCCGAAGGCCGACCGCGTCATCGACCAGGCCGTCGAACGCGGACTGCAGGTCTCCGTCACGCTGCTTCGGACGCCGGACTGGGCCAACGGCGGTCGCGGTCCGGAGTACCTCCCGTCCGATCCCTCGACCTACGCGCGGGCCATCGAGCGGCTGGCGGATCGCTACCAGGGACGGGTCGACTCGTGGGAGATCTACAACGAGACCAACAACGAGAACCACCTGCGGGCCTCGGTCGCCGACTACGTGCGGCTGCTGTGCGCGGCCTATCCGGCGGTCCATCGCGGCGACCCGAGCGCCAAGGTCGTGTTCGGCGGTACGTCGGGCAACGACTACGAGTACATCGACGCGGCCTACCGCAACGGCGCGAAGGGCTGCTTCGACGTCATGGCGACGCATCCGTACAACAGCAACCTCTCGCCGCTTCCGGAAGCGCCCAGCGATCACGGGTGGTGGTTCCGCAACATCGACTTCGTGCGAGACGTCATGCTGCAGCACGGCGACGGTGCGACGCCGGTGTGGTTCACCGAGCTGGGGTGGTCGTCCCACGCCAACACCGCGGCGATGGAGTCGTACGAGCGCGGCGTGACGCAAAGCCAGCAGGCGCAGTACGCACTCCAGGCCCTGCGGATCACCAAGCGCGACTATCCGTACGTCGACCGGATGGCCTGGTACGCCGCGCGGGACGAGACCAACAGCACGCTGGAGAACAACAACTTCGGGTTGTTCACGCTCGACCTGCAGCCGAAGCCGGTCGCGCTCGCACTCCGGGGGTTCTTCGCCTCGCACTGAGCCCCGGCGCCGGCGGGGACAGGTGTCTGGCCCGGGGCCCGTGGGCACTCTGCACGGCCTGTGCCCACTCCGCATGGCCCGTACGCACTCCGCATG
>JALDXR010000443.1:0-3775 GCA_032154865.1 Nocardioidaceae bacterium | reverse complement strand
GTCTTCACCGACGCCGCCCGGCAGGCATACGTCGACATCATCGACAAGCTGCGCGCCGACGGGTGCGACGCGGTCGCCCTGGTCTGCACCGAGATCCCGATCCTCGTGCCGCCGGACGCCTCACCGCTGCCCACGCTCGACTCGACCCGCCTGCTCGGGCGGGCGGCCTTCGACGTCGCGGCCGACCGGCGGCTGCCGCCGACCTGGCGGGGCGGCCCGGTCGCTGAGTGAGCCGGGCTCGCCGGCGGACGCCCGATCCGGCAACCCGGCGCCGATCAGCTGCCAGCGGCCGACGGTGATCGTGCCGTCGGTCGCGAACATGACCGGCTGCAGTCCGATCGGCCGGCCCTCGCGGTACGTGATGAGCGTGACCTCCGCCGGCCTCCGCAGCGCGCTGCCCAGCGCGAAGGCATAGGCGGCGCCGCCCGTCGTGCCGTTGCTGTAGGACGACGTCGGCCGACCGTCGACGGAGTACGTCGTGACCGGTCCGAGCTGGCGATGCACGTGGCCGCTGAGCACGAGGTCGACGCATCCCGACACGGCGGCGCGCTCGCCTGCCGTCGGGCTGTGCACGACGACTGTGCTGACGTCATCGTCGTCCTCGGAAGCCTCCACTTCGCAGGCGACCTCGGACAGTCGCGCCGCCTGTTCCTCGATCGACTCGCCGAAGGTCGTACGACCGGCGACGAGACCACTGGCGCGTACGTCACTGTCGCCGAGGAACGTGATGCCCTCGACCGTCTCGGGCTCGCCGGCGAGCACCGTGAAGCCCTCGTCCTCGTACGCCTCGACGATCGCGCCGCCGTAGTCGTGGTTGCCGCCCACCACCACGACCTTGAACCCCTCGAACGCGTCGGCCAGCGAGTTGACGCTGAACCGCTCCCACGTGCCGCCGGTCGACGTGTCGTCACCGGCGTCGATGACCAGCGAGGCCTGGCCGGCGTCGGCGACGGCCCGGGCGACCGAGTCCATGCCGATGTTGTCGTGCCGATCGGCGACCATCAGCGCGACGACCTCGTCCTCCTCCGGATCCCGCAGCTGGTCCTCGATCTCGGCGGTCCGCTCGGTGAGTTCGCGATAGAAGACCAGGGAGGAGTTGTACGTCGTGACCGCGCTCTCGATGAGCTCGACGCCACCGCGGCTGGCACCGCCGGTCAGTACCTGGATCTGGTCCAGCTCCGGGTCGAGCGACTGATCGGGGAACAGCGACGGCAGCGACACCCATTGCGCCGGTCCAGACGCCGGCTCGGGCGGATCGGAACCTGGCACCACGGCGGCGGTGGCGGCCAGTCCGATCACCACGACGGCGACACCGGCGGCGACCATCGGCCGACGTCGTCGCGTGTGCAGCTCACGTCGAGCCGCTGCCGCCAGCTCCGCTCGGCGCGCTCTTCCCACGAGCCGCCACAGCCCGACGGCAGCCAGCGCCGCAAGAAGGCCGACACCGGCGCCGCGGATCGCATGGTCGATCGCCATCCCGACCAGCGCCTGTCGCACCTCCCTGACCTCACCACTGGGCTGGCTCGCGATCAGGGCGTCGCGACGGATGACCTCGTTGAGATCGGTGGCCTGGGTGTCTCCGACATCGATCGACACCCCGAGGTCGAGGGGCTGGTCCGCCGCGACCCGGAAGCGCGGCAGCACCGGCCCGAAGTCGAGCGTGGCGTAGCCGTCGAAGGTCGGCCGGACGGTCGTCGTGTGGGCTCCGATGACGACCTCGCGTGAATCGTTCATGAAGCCGGTGATCGCGACCGTCGACGCGACGGCGAGCCACACACCGGCCAGTGCGAGGCCCGCCCACAGTCGCGGTCGACGGATCGCCATTGACCCAGGATGTCGCACCGCCGCGCGTCACCCACGCCCCTCCCGCGAAGTTTGTCCGATCGAGATTGCATGCTGGGCGGCCGATCCTCGTTCCCGAGCCGACCGACTAGGCTGCTGGCGATGTTCGGCAAGGTGCTGGTCGCGAACCGTGGCGAGATTGCGATCCGCGCGTTGCGGGCCGCCTATGAGCTCGGCGCCAAGACGGTCGCGATCTTCCCGTACGAGGACCGCCGGTCCGAGCACCGGTTGAAGGCCGACGAGGCGTACGAGATCGGTGAGCGGGGTCATCCGGTCCGGGCGTATCTCGACCCGGAAGCGATCGTCGCCACCGCCCGTCGGGCCGGGGCCGACGCGGTCTATCCCGGCTACGGGTTCCTGTCGGAGAACCCCGATCTCGCCGAGGCCTGCGCCGCGGCCGGCATCACGTTCATCGGTCCGAAGGCCGAGGTGCTCCGGCTGGCCGGCAACAAGGCCCGCGCGGTCGAGGTCGCCCGCGAGGCCGGCATCCCGGTGCTCGACTCGGTCCCGCCGAGCCGCGACGTGGACGAGCTGATGGCCGCGGCCGACGGCATGACGTACCCGCTGTTCGTCAAGGCGGTCGCCGGTGGCGGTGGCCGCGGCCTGCGGCAGGTCGACGACCCCAACCGGCTCCGCGAGGCACTCGACGCCGCGATGCGGGAGGCCGACGGAGCCTTCGGCGATCCGACCGTGTTCATCGAGCAGGCCGTGATCGAGCCCCGCCACATCGAGGTCCAGGTGCTCGGCGACGCGACCGGCGAGGTGTTGCATCTGTACGAGCGGGACTGCTCGGTCCAGCGGCGGCATCAGAAGGTCGTCGAGATCGCGCCGGCGCCCAACCTGGACCCTGAACTCCGCGAGCGGATCTGCGCCGACGCGGTGCGCTTCGCCAGCGCGATCGGCTACCAGAACGCGGGCACGGTCGAGTTCCTCGTCGACCGCGACGGCCGGCACGTCTTCATCGAGATGAATCCCCGGATCCAGGTCGAGCACACCGTGACCGAGGAGGTCACCGACGTCGACCTGGTCCAGTCGCAGCTGCGGATCGCGGCCGGAGAGACGCTGTCCGATCTGGGGCTGCAACAAGATGCCATCCGACTGCGCGGCGCCGCCCTCCAGTGCCGGATCACGACCGAGGACCCGGCCAACAACTTCCGGCCCGACACCGGTCGGATCACGACGTACCGCTCCCCTGGCGGCGCCGGCATCCGGCTCGACGGCGGCACGACGTACACCGGCGCCGAGGTCAGCGCGCACTTCGACTCGATGCTGACCAAGCTGACCTGTCGTGGCCGCGACTTCGCGACCGCAGTCGATCGAGCCACCCGGGCCGTCATGGAGTTCCGGATCCGCGGGGTCGCGACCAACATCCCGTTCCTGCACGCGCTGCTGAGCGATCCGGACTTCCGGGCCGGTCGCCTGACCACCGCGTTCATCGAGCAACATCGGCAACTGCTGAGCTCGCCGGGCTCGGCGGACCGAGGCACTCGGCTGCTGCGCTACCTCGCCGATGTCACCGTCAACCGACCGCACGGCCGGGCGCCGACGTCGGTCGACCCGGTGACCAAGCTGCCGTCGATCGACGCCGAGACGTCGCCGCCCCCGGGCTCGCGGCAGCTGCTGCTCGAGGTGGGCCCGCAGGAGTTCGCCAGCCGGCTCCGCAAGCAGGACGCCGTCGCGGTGACCGAGACGACCTTCCGCGACGCGCACCAGTCACTGCTCGCCACCCGATTGCGCACGAAGGACCTGGTCGCCGCCACCGGTCACGTCGCTCGTACGACGCCACAGCTGTGGTCGCTCGAGATGTGGGGCGGCGCGACCTATGACGTCGCGTTGCGGTTCCTCCACGAGGACCCGTGGGAGCGCCTCGCGGCGATGCGGGCCCAGGCGCCGAACCTCTGCCTCCAGATGCTGCTTCGCGGCCGCAACACGG
>JALDXR010000442.1:0-3781 GCA_032154865.1 Nocardioidaceae bacterium | reverse complement strand
TCTTGGCCCCCATGGAGCAGCACGATACAGGTTTCGCACCACGGACCGCACCACACGAGAGGCGTGTCGGAGGCTAAAATCAGCGTTTCCGCTGGTCATGTTGGCGCGCTCGGAGGGATTCGAACCCCCAACCTTTTGATCCGTAGTCAAATGCTCTATCCGTTGAGCTACGAGCGCAGGTGGTTGAACAACGGAGACCGAGTCTAGCGACTCCCGCGACCCGGGTTGAAATCCGCCTCGACCTGGACGGAACAGGCCGCGGCCCCGATCCCCACCCAGGACAACGAGCGACGCCCAGGATGCCTTCCCAGCGTGACTACTGTGACGCCAGGGACCGAGCCGACGGCGCGCTCGACGCGCCACGCGACCGGGGCCGACGGCCCGCCATTCGTACCTGAAGATCGGAAGTCCGCTCTGCAAAGGCAATAGTCCGTCTTTGCTGGTCTCGCTCAGATCCCTTACCCACAAGGGTATTCGAGCGTCGACTAGATTTGTGACCGGATTCACGAGACAATAGTTCGCTACATCGGCATTCGATGCGTACGGTGTGGGCACGCTCGCCTGGGGTCGCGAGCGGCCCCGGCACCGACGCGAGAGGTTGACGAACGTATGACGGCTACCGACACACCGCTCACCAGGACCAGCCCACCCGCGAGCGCCAACGGCACCTACCGGTCGCGTCACCCGAGGCTTCGTGCCTGGATCGACGAGATCGCGGCGTTGACGCAGCCCGATCGGATTCACTGGCTCGAGGGATCCGATGCGGAGTGGGACGCGCTGACCGAGCAGTTGGTCGCCGCCGGCACCTTCGTACGCCTCAACCCGGACCGGAAGCCTAACTCCTTCTGGGCCGCCTCCGACCCGACGGACGTCGCCCGTGTCGAGGATCGGACGTTCATCTGCAGTCGCGACGAGGCTGACTCCGGCCCCACGAACAACTGGGTCGATCCGGACGAGATGAAGGCGACGCTGACCGAGCTCTATCGCGGCTCGATGCGGGGCCGGACGATGTACGTGATCCCGTTCGTCATGGGCCATCTCGAGGCCGAGAGCCCGATGTTCGGCGTCCAGCTGACCGACTCCGCGTACGTCGCGGTCTCGATGCGCGTCATGGCACGGTCGGGTGCGGCCGTACTCAAGCGGATCGAGGAGCTGCAGGCCGACTACGTGCCGTGTCTGCACTCGGTCGGTGCGCCGCTCGAGCCGGGTCAGGCCGACGTGGCGTGGCCGTGCAACGACACGAAGTACATCGTCCAGTTCCCCGAGGAGCGGATGATCTGGTCGTACGGCTCGGGCTACGGCGGCAACGCGCTGCTCGGCAAGAAGTGCTACGCGCTTCGCATCGCGAGCGTCATGGCCCGCGACGAGGGCTGGCTCGCCGAGCACATGCTGATCCTCAAGATGACCGCCCCCAACGGCACGGTCAAGTATGTCGCGGCCGCGTTCCCCAGCGCGTGCGGCAAGACCAACCTCGCCATGCTCGAGCCCACTCTGCCCGGCTGGAAGGTCGAGACGCTCGGCGACGACATCGCCTGGATGCGCTTCGGCGAGGACGGCCGGCTCTATGCGGTCAACCCGGAGTACGGCTTCTTCGGCGTCGCGCCGGGCACCAACGAGAAGACCAACCCGAACGCGATGCGGACGATCGAGCGCGGCAACTCCGTGTTCACCAATGTTGCCCTCACCGGCGACGGCGACATCTGGTGGGAGGGCATGGAGAACGAGCCGAAGCACGCGACATCGTGGAAGCGTGGCGAGTGGACGCCGGACTCCGAGGAGCTGTCGAGCCACCCCAACAGCCGCTACTGCACGCCGATCAAGCAGTGCCCGATCCTGGCGCCGGAGTACGACGACCCCAAGGGCGTGCCGATCGACGCGATTCTGTTCGGCGGTCGCCGCCAGACGACGATTCCGCTGGTCACCGAGGCTCGCGACTGGGTGCACGGCACGTTCATGGGCGCGACACTGTCGAGCGAGACGACCGCGGCCGCGACCGGTGCGGTGGGCGTTGTGCGACGCGACCCGATGGCGATGCTGCCGTTCATCGGCTACAACGCCGCCGACTACTTCAACCACTGGATCCAGGTCGGCAAGGAGCACGACGCCGTCAAGCTGCCCCGGATCTTCTACGTGAACTGGTTCCGGCGCGACGACGACGGCGGGTTCCTCTGGCCCGGCTTCGGTGAGAACTCACGCGTACTCAAGTGGGTCGTCGAGCGGATCGATGGCGAGGCGGAGGCCGTGGAGACGCCGATCGGCCACGTGCCGACGCCGGACGCCCTCGACCTCACCGGCCTCGACCTCGATCACGACACCCTCGAGCAGCTGCTCGGCGTGGACGTCGACGAGTGGAAGGCCGAGCTGCCGCAGATCACCGAGTGGTTCGACAAGTTCGGCGACAAGCTACCGGCGGTGCTCTGGACCGAGCTCGACGGGCTCAAGGCTCGTCTCGGCGCCTGACGCGACAACGCGAAGCGGTCGTCCTAACTCTGCATGGCATCGACGCACTCTGCATCGGATCGACGCCATGCAGAGTGCGTAGGCACCACGAGAACGTGGTATCGCAACGAGCGACGCCGGCTCAGTAGACCGTGACGTGGACGTGGTCGTAGTGGTTGGCCGTGTCGGAGCCTCGGTCTTCCATCCAACGCCAGCCCTCACTCGACCGCTCGACGGTCCAGATCTGCTGCGACCAGATGATCTCGCTGACGCCGAGCGCTGAGTAGTTGTCCTGGACGAACTCGGCGATGGCGTCACCGGTCGCGCTGTCGGTGATCATGATGTCGATCGCCTGACCGGTGCCGTGTTCGCCGTCGTCACCGGGCCGCAGGCCGTAGTAGGACGTGATCTCGGGGAACTCCGCACACACCGCGCGGTGCACCGCGATCGCGTTCTCGACGAGGCCGGATTCGACGTCCGAGCCCGAGGCACAGGCCGCCGTCGACAAGCCGCCGGTGTCGCCGCCCCCACCGGAGTCGGTGTCCTCCTCGGGCTTGGTCTTCGAGAGGTACTCGGCGTTGACCCAGCGCAGCTTGTCGTTGTGGACGATCTGGGCGTAGCCATCCACGACGCGGCCCGTCACCTGAACCTTGGATCCGAAGTCGAGGACGGTCAGCAAGGTGGTGTCCTCGCCAGGCCCGGTCCAGAGGTTGAGGTCCTCGGTCAGGAACCTGGGCTCGGTGGCGATCGGTGCTGCCTCGAAGGTGTCGCCGGCCTGGACCTCGACCTCGGGATCGAGCTCGGGTCGTTCCTGATCGCGGCTGACGCGTTGGTCCGGCGTACGCGTCGGCGGGCCGGTCGTCGCGGGCACCTCGACCTCGACCGGCTCGGTGACCTGCTCCTCCGGCGCCGCGGAGGGCTGCTGTTTGGCCGACCACAGCGCCGACGCCGTACCGCCCGCCGCCACGACGGCGACGACTGCGCCCAGACATAGAAGGAGGCGGCCTTTGCGCCGCCCCGTCGTTGCCCGATGGCGTCCCGCGGCCACCAATGATCACCCAAATCTCGAATTGATAACGCGCTGTCCTCGGGCGAGTGAAGCACATCCGCAGTTCGAGCAAAACCGGCGGCCCATGGGGTTGTGGACGACAGGCCGGCGACATGCGGAGGTATGCGCCGCATATCCGGTACGCGCTGGCCAATGACGCTGCCGAGTGGCCCTCACCACACCGTACGAACGATGCGTCGGTCACACGGCGCTACCATCCGACATCGCTCTGTCACCAGGACGTCGTCGTCGACCAACCGCTTGCCGAGGCTCACGACGTCGTCGACCCGATAG
>JALDXR010000441.1:0-3781 GCA_032154865.1 Nocardioidaceae bacterium | reverse complement strand
CCCCGTGGCCGTCGCCTCGAGCTCGGCGATCCGCGGCAGCAGCTCGCGCAGCCGCTGCTGGAAGCGGATGACTGAGAACTCCTGCTCGTCGTTGAGGATGCCCGAGTGGTACGACGGCGCCTGGACGCCGCGCTGGACGCGGGTGGTGATGTCGACGTCCTGGCCCATGATGTCGACATTGAGCTCGCGCATGAGCTCGCGCGCCCGCCGGTCCTGCTCAGACTCGTCGGGGTGCACGAGCGTCATGGTCGTCGCCCGCGTCCGTTGGAGACCTGAGGGCTCGAGCTGCCACATGTCGATGTGGTGCGGATAGATCTCGAAGAACGTCGTCGGCCAGATGCAGACGTGGCCCATGGAGTTCTCGAACTCCTCGGGCATCCCGGGCATCCGGCGGATGAGGCTCTGGTACTCACGCTCACGAGGGTCGCGCGACGGCCGGGTGCGGTAGGGCACGCGCGACCACTCGCACCAGTCGTTGTTGTCGCCGACCGTCTCCCTGACGTCGACCAGCCGCACCAGGGTCGGATGGGCCACCGGGACGTGATAGTCCTCGAGGTAGTTGTCGGCGAGGATCTTCCAGTTCTCCTCGAAGTCCTCGGTCCACCGGGCGCCCTCGGGGCCGTGGTGCACCCGCAGTCCGGAGACGTTGAGCCACTCGAGATAGGGCCCGACCGGGCCGAGCATCTCGTCCAGCGACAACTGGTCGGGGTCGATGCAGCAGAACACCAGACCACCGGCCACACCGACCCGAAACTGCGGCAGGGCCACCTGATCGCGATCGAGGCAGGCGAATCCCTGACCGGACGGCGCCGCCGCCAAGTGACCGTCGAGCTCGTAGGTCCAGGCGTGATAGGGGCAGCGCATGACCGAGCGGGTTTGGCCGGTGCCCTCGAGGATCGTCGAGGCCCGATGCCGGCAGACATTCGACATGGCACGCAACTCACCGTCGTGGCCGCGGATCACGAGGACCGGCTCGCGACCGACGTTCGCGGTGACGTAATGGCCCGGCTCGGACAGCTCGGAGATGTGGCCGACGAGGATCCAGGCTCGCTCGAAGACCTCGGTGAGCTCCTGCTCGTACAGCACGGGATCGGTGTAGGCGATCCCGGGCAGGCTGCGCGTGGCCTTCGCCGGCTTCTGACTGGCTCTCGACGCCGGGGTGTTGGTCGGCGAGGCCATGTCGGTCGCCACGTTGCTCGGATCCATCGCAGGACTCCTGACTGATTGTTCGGTCAACTCTAGTCGACCGACCTCGCCGGGTCAGCGGGACGCGATGTGGAACGTTTCGGTGTTGCCGTCCACCGCGATGACCTGGCCGTTGACCATCGAGGCGTGCGATGAGGCCAGAAACGCACACATATCGGCGATCTCTGAGGGTTGGACGAAGCGTGCAATCGACTGGCTCTCGACGTACTCCCGCCGCACAACGGCAGCCGAGATCCCGCGCTGGGCGGCCTCGGCTTCGATGACCCGGTCCATGCGGGGACCCTCGACGGCACCGGGCGCCACGACGTTGGCGCGGATACCGAACGGGCCGAGCTCGACGGCAAGCGACTTCGTGAAACCGATGACCGCCCACTTGGCGGCGGCGTACGGAGTGCGCATGCCGTAGCCGTAGAGCCCAGCCGTGGACGAGATGGTCACGATCGAGCCCGACTGCTGTCTCTTCATGTGAGGGATCACGAGTCGGGCCATCAGGAAGTGACTGTCGATGTTGACCGCGAGGCAATCCCGCCAGGCTCCGGGGTCGATCTCCTCGACAAGAGATGTGGGACCGGCGACGCCCGCGTTGTTGACGAGTACGTCGACACCTCCCCACAGGTCGACAACCTCGTCGACCCAGCGCTCCGTATCGCCGGCGTCAGCGACATCGCCGACCACGGCGTGCAGGGCCGGGTCGTTCTGCGTAGCGAGGCGGGCGGCGGTCTCATCACGGTCGCAGATGCTCACCTTGGCGCCGTCGGCCCGAAACCGCTCGGCGATCGAGGCTCCGATTCCGGAGGCGCCTGCGCTCACAAGTACGCGCGACGGCTGGTCCATGAACACTCCCGGAATGACGGTCGCGTCAACTTACCTCCCGCCGGGCCCGCTGTCAGCAGGCGACGTCCCCGCCGGGGTCAGCCGCGTGGCTGCGAGCCGAGCCTGACCTGGACCGCGTGCTCGCTGTCGGCACGTACGTAGGTGACGCTGCTTGTGTCGCCGGACCGTTTGGCGGCGATCACCTCGGCGATGTCGTTGGGTCCGGCGATCTGCTCCCCATCGATCTCGGTGATCACGTCGCCGCCGGCGACCAGCTCTCCGGCGGTCTCGGCGCCGCCGCGGAGTCCGGCGAGGTCGGCCGGCCCTCCGGGCGCCACTTCGAGAATCAGCGCACCGGAGTCGATGGGCAGGCCCAGCTGCTCGGAGAGCTCGGGAGTCAGACCGACCGTACTCACGCCGAGATAGGCGCGATCGACAAAGCCACGCTCAATCAGTTCACGCGCGACCTGCTCGACGGTATCGACGGGGACGGCGAAGCCGATCCCGGCCGACTGGCCGACACCACCGGTCGCGATCTGGGTGTTCACCCCGATGACCCTTCCCTCCAGATCGACGAGCGGACCGCCGGAGTTGCCGGGGTTGATCGCCGCGTCGGTCTGGATCGCGTTCGCGATCGGGTAGCCGTTGGGCGCCTCCAACACCCGCGCCTTGGCCGACACGATCCCGGTGGTCACCGTGTCCTCCAGCCCGAACGGATTGCCGATCGCCACCACCTGCTGGCCCACGAACACCTGCGACGAGTCGCCCAACTCGAACGGATCGCCGCCGTTGAGGGCGTCCGGGTCGGCCTTCAGCACCGCGAGATCGGTCGACGGATCCTCACCGACGACCTCCACCGGTACCAGCCGATTCTCCCCCACCCGTACTGCGATATCAGTGCCTCCGGAGATGACGTGCTCGTTGGTGACCAGGTGACCGTCCTCGTCGAACAGCCACGCGGTTCCCGTACCGACGCCATCCGGCCCGCTGGATTGGACGAAGTAAACGGACCGTCCCTCCCGTTCGTAGATCTGGTGGATCGTGTTCGACGTGCTGGACCCGTCGTCACTCGAGTCGAATCCACCGACCAAGGCGACGACGCCGATCGCGATGACCGCCGCCAGGGCGACCACGCCACCGATCCCGCCAACGCGCCGGGCGTTCATCTCACGGCTCCCGCATTCGCCGCAGTGACCTGCGCGAGTCGTCCGGAGTCATCGATCGCGCGAACATGCTCTCCCCTCCTTGGTAGACGCTATCCCCTGGGAGAGGTTCCGCTACTGCTCGCGCGGCGAATCGGACGGGTGGGATTGCGGTGCGCTCGAGATGGGTACCGAGAATCAAATGATCTTCGTGTGAAGACCCAAAGGGACTCATGACTGTCGCAACGCAAGCAACGAACCGCTATCTCGACCGCCCATCGCCCAGCAGCCTCGCCGACGTCATCGACACCATCCTCGACAAGGGGCTGGTGATCGACGTCTACCTCCGAGTGTCCTTGCTCGGAATCGAGCTGCTCACGGTGGACGCCCGGATCGTGGTCGCCAGCGTCGACACGTACCTGAGGTTCGCCGAAGCCGTGAATCGGCTCGACCTCACCGAGACTGAAACCAGTGGGATTCCGGAACTCATGGAGAACCTCTCCGACTCCGACTCGGACAAGGGACGATAAGCGGCGCGCTCGTTTGGGGGAATTGCTGGTTCTCATGTGAGCGAGGGAGTCGACGCCTGTGCCTCGTCTACGGATGGTGTCGCCGCGCTC
>JALDXR010000440.1:0-3795 GCA_032154865.1 Nocardioidaceae bacterium | reverse complement strand
GACACTCCGGCCGACCAGCGGCGGCGGTTCGCCACCCGGCCGTCGGACATCCTGATCACCACGCCGGAGTCGCTGTTCCTGCTCCTGACCTCGCGGGCGCGGGAGGCACTGCGCGGCATCGACACCGTGATCCTCGACGAGGTGCATGCCGTCGCCGGCACCAAGCGCGGTGCCCATCTGGCGGTCTCGCTGGAGCGCCTCGACGAGCTCCTGCCAACCCCCGCACAGCGGGTCGGCCTGTCCGCCACGGTGCGCCCGATCGACCGGGTGGCGCGCTTCCTCGGCGGCACCCATTCGGTACGGGTCGTCGCGCCCGCGGCACCGAAGGCGTGGGACCTGTCGGTCGTCGTACCGGTCGAGGACATGACCGCCCTCGGCGGCACACCGCGGCCCGGATCGCCTCGGCCAGACTCGGCCTCCGGCGACGACAAGCCCGACAAGCCGTCGATCTGGCCGCATGTCGAGGAGCACATCGTCGACCTGATCGAGACCCACCGCTCGACGATCGTGTTCGCCAACTCGCGCCGGATCGCCGAGCGACTGACCTCCCGCCTCAACGAGATCGCGGCCGACCGTGCCGGAGCCGATCTGCCGGACACCCCCGAGCCACCGGCGCGGATCATGGCCCAGTCCGGATCCTCGCGAGGCGCCGGGGCGGGCATCGCCCGGGCCCACCACGGCTCGGTCAGCAAGGAGCAGCGCGCGCTGGTCGAGTCGGATCTCAAGGCCGGCCGGCTCCCCTGCGTCGTCGCCACCAGCAGCCTGGAGCTCGGCATCGACATGGGCGCGGTCGACCTGGTCGTCCAGGTGGAGTCGCCGCCGTCGGTGGCGAGTGGGGTGCAGCGAGTCGGCCGGGCCGGCCATCACGTCGGCGAGACGTCGAGAGGCGTGTTCTTCCCGACCAACCGCTCCGACCTGTTGCACGCGGCGATCAGCATCGAGCGGATCCGCGACGGGGCCATCGAAGAGCTCGCCATGCCGGCCAATCCGCTCGACGTGCTCGCGCAGCAGACCATCGCCGCCGCGGCCATGGACTCGATCGACGTCGACGACTGGTTCGCCCTGGTGCGCCGGGCCGCACCGTTCGCGAACCTGCCGCGCTCGGCCTACGACGCGACCCTCGAACTGCTCGCCGGGCGCTATCCGTCGGACGAGTTCGCCGGTCTCCGGCCGAGGGTGGTCTGGGACCGCGAGGCCGGCACTCTCACCGGCCGTCCCGGCGCCGGTCGGCTCGCTGTCACCTCCGGCGGGACGATCCCCGATCGCGGGCTCTACGGCGCGTTCCTCATCGGAAGCGAAGACAGTCGCCGGCCCGCCCGGGTGGGCGAGCTCGACGAGGAGATGGTGTTCGAGTCCCGGGTCGGCGACGTCATCGTGCTGGGCTCGACCAGCTGGCGGATCGACCGGATCACGCACGATCGCGTACTCGTCAGCCCGGCCCCGGGAGAGCCCGGACGCCTGCCGTTCTGGAAGGGCGACGCGCAAGGACGTCCGGCCGAGCTCGGTGCCGCCATCGGCGCGTTCACCCGGGAGCTGGCGGCGGCTGACGAGGCCGACGCGGTGGCGCGATGTGTCGAGGCCGGGTTGGGCGACACCGCGGCGACCAACCTGGTGACCTTCCTCGGCGACCAGCGGCAGGCCACCGGCGACCTGCCGACCGACCGGACCCTGGTGGTCGAGCGTGGCACGGACGAGTCGGGCGACTGGCGGATCCTGCTGCACTCCCCCTACGGTCTCGCGGTCCACGGGCCGTGGGCGCTGATCGTCGACGCCCGGCTGCGCGCCAGATACGGCGTGACGGCGAAGGCGACCGCCAGCGACGACGGGATCGTCGTACGGCTGCCGCAGTCCGACGCCGAGCCACCTGGTCCCGACGCTTTCCTCTTCGAGCCCGACGAGATCGAGGACCTCGTGACCGCCGAGGTCGGCGGCTCCGCGCTGTTCGCGGCGAGGTTCCGTGAGTGCGCCGCCCGAGCGCTGCTGCTGCCGCGCCGGGCCGGTCGGGATCGACGCAACGCGCTGTGGCAGCAACGCCAGCGCTCCGCCCAGCTGCTGGAGGTCGTGCACAAGTACCCCGACTTCCCGATCGTCTTGGAGGCGATGCGGGAGTGCCTGCAAGACGTCTACGACGTGCCCGCGCTGCGCCGGCTGCACACCGACTTCGCCGCCGGCCGGATCCGGCTGGTCGACGTCCAGACGTCGACACCGTCCCCGTTCGCCCAGTCACTGCTGTTCGGGCAGTTCGGCTACGTCGCCGAGTTCCTCTACGGCGGCGACAGCCCGCTCGCCGAGCGACGAGCGGCCGCCCTGTCGATCGACGCGTCGCTGCTGACCGAGCTGCTCGGCCGTGCCGAGCTGCGGGAGCTCCTCGATGCCGCCGTCATCGAGGAGGTGGAGTCGGAGCTACAGCGGCTGGCGCCGGATCGGCGCGCCAAAGACGTCGAAGGCACCGCCGATCTGCTCCGCGAGATCGGTCCGCTCACCGACGACGAGGTACGGGAGCGAGTGCTCGACCCGGCCGCCACGGCCGACTGGCTGGCCGAGCTCCGCGACCAGCGGCGGGCGGTCGAGTTCACCTGGCGTGACACGACCTGGTGGGCGGCGGTCGAAGACGTGAGCCGGTTACGGGACGCCCTCGGCCTGGCCGTGCCTGACGGCGTGCCGGCGACCTTCCTCGAGCCGGTCGCTGATCCGTTGGGCGATGTCGTCGGCCGGTTCGCCCGCACCCACGGCCCCTTCACCCGTGACGATGCGGCGCGCCGGCTCGGACTCGGCACCGCGGTCGTGGACGAGACGCTGCGACGGCTGGCCGCCGAGGGTCGCGTGGTCGCGGGAGAGTTCCGGCCCGGCGGCAGCGGTGCCGAGTGGTGCGACGTCGGCGTCCTGCGGCGACTTCGCAGCCGGTCACTCGCCGCGCTGCGCAAGGACGTGGAGCCGGTCGAGCCCAGCGTCTTGGGCCGGTTCCTGCCCGCTTGGCAACACGTCGACGGCGATCTGCACGGCATCGACGGGGTGCTGGCGGTCGTCGAACAGCTGGCCGGCTGCGCCGTGCCGGCATCCGCGCTCGAGAGTCTCGTCCTCGGCGGCCGGGTCCGCGACTACTCCGCCGCCCTCCTCGACGAGCTCACCGCGACCGGAGAGGTCGTCTGGGCCGGCGCCGGCGACCTGTCGGGCGGCGACGGCTGGGTCAGTCTGCATCTGGCCGACGCGGCGCCGCTGACGCTGCCCGATCGGGCCGACTTCGAGCCCGGGCCGCTGCACCAGCGGGTGCTCGACACGCTCGGACCCGGCGGGGCGTTCTTCTTCCGCCAGCTGGCCGACGCGATGGGCCACACCGACGACGACAGCCTGCACGCGGCGCTGTGGGACCTGGTCTGGGCCGGCCGGTTGACCAACGACACGCTGGCACCGCTACGGGCCCTGGTCGGGTCCGCCGGCACGCACCGACCGCGGCGGTCTCCGCCTCGCGGTCGGGTTCACCCCCACGGTCGACCGCCGCGGCTTCGGCTCCCGACCCGGACGGGTCCGGCTACCGCCGCCGGTCGATGGGGCCTGCTGCCCGACCTGGAGGCCGATCGGACCCGACGGGCGTTCGCCGCCGCCGAGGTCCTGCTCGACCGGCACGGCGTCGTGACGCGGGGCGCGGTGATGAGTGAACGCATGCCGGGTGGTTTCGCCGCGATCTATCCGGTCCTCCGGCGCTTCGAGGAGTCCGGACGCTGCCGGCGCGGCTACTTTGTGGGCACTCTCGGCGCCGCTCAGTTCGGGACCACCGGCGCCGTCGACCGGCTGCGA
>JALDXR010000439.1:0-3801 GCA_032154865.1 Nocardioidaceae bacterium | reverse complement strand
TCTACGGCTACGAGGTCAGCCCGGTGCTGTGGAAGAAGGTCATGTCGGGCCTGTCGGCCGGCCGGGTGCAGTCGGTGGCGACCCGGCTCGTGGTCGACCGCGAACGCGAGCGGATGGCGTTTCGCGCCGCGGCGTACTGGGACATCGAAGGCCGCTTCGACGCCGGCGAGGGTAAGGATCCGCAGCAGTTCCCGGCGCGGTTGAGCAGCGTCGCCGGTCGCCGGGTCGCCCAGGGCCGCGACTTCACCGCACGCGGCGAGCTCAAGAGCGACGAGGTCGTGCATCTCACCGAGGAGGCGGCGACCGCGCTGGCGACCGGTCTGGGGGACCAGCAGTTCACGGTTCGGTCGGTCGAGTCCAAGCCCTACACCCGGCGGCCCTACGCACCGTTCCGCACCACGACGCTGCAGCAGGAGGCGTCCCGCAAGCTCGGCTTCGGCGCCGCCCGCACGATGCAGGTGGCGCAGCGGCTCTACGAGAACGGCTTCATCACCTATATGCGGACCGACTCGACGACTCTGTCGGGTACGGCGATCGCGGCGGCCCGGACCCAGGTCCAGGAGCTGTACGGCGCGGACTATCTGCCCGAGCAGCCCCGGACGTACACCGCCAAGGTGAAGAACGCGCAAGAGGCGCACGAGGCGATCCGGCCGGCCGGGTCGTCGTTCCGGACGCCGCGGCAGACCGGCCTGTCCGGCGACGAGTACCGGCTCTACGAGCTGATCTGGATGCGGACCGTCGCGAGCCAGATGAAGGACGCCCAGGGCCGCACGGTTTCCATCAGACTCGGGGCCAGGGCCGTCAGTGGTGCTGCGGACGGCGAGGACTGCGAGTTCAGCGCGTCCGGCCGGGTCATCACGTTCTACGGCTTCCTGCGGGCCTATGTCGAGGGCCGGGATGAGCCGGGCGCGGAGCGCGACGACCGCGAGACCCGGCTGCCCGACGTGGCCGAGGGCGACCTCGTGTCCGTCGTGTCCCTCGACCCGGCCGGGCACGAGACGCGACCGCCCGCCCGGTTCACCGAGGCGACCCTGGTACGCGAGCTCGAGGAGCGCGAGATCGGCCGGCCGTCGACGTACGCCTCGATCATCGGCACGATCCTCAATCGCGGCTATGTCTACAAGAAGGGCACGGCGTTGGTGCCGGCCTGGCTGGCGTTCGCCGTCGTGCGGCTGCTCGAGGAGCACTTCGCCCGTCTGATCGACTACCAGTTCACCGCCCGGCTCGAGGACGTTCTCGACGACGTCGCGGGCGGCCGGGCCAAGCGCACCGGTGTCCTCGCCCGGTTCTACTTCGGCGACGGCGACCTCGAGGGATTGCAGGAGATGGCCGGCGACCTCGGCGATATCGACGCCCGGGCGCTGTCGACGTTCCCGCTGGGCGACGGTATCGCGGTTCGGGTGGGGCGTTACGGGCCTTATGTCGAGGACACCGAGGAGCGGCGGGCCAACATCCCCGAGGATCTGCCGCCGGACGAGTTGACGCTGGACGTGGCCCGCGAGCTGCTCGCGAAGCCCGCCGGCATGGAGATCCCGCTCGGCGACGATCCTGAGACCGGCCGTCCGGTCGTCGCGAAGAACGGTCGCTACGGCCCGTACGTCACCGAGGTGCTGCCGGACGACGCCCCGAAGAGCACCCGGCCGCGTACGTCGAGCCTGTTCAAGTCGATGTCGCTCGACACGATCACCCTCGAAGAGGCGCTCCGGCTGCTGACCCTGCCGCGTACGGTCGGCAAGGACCCCGAGTCTGACGAGCCGATCACGGCCCAGAACGGTCGTTACGGGCCGTACCTCAAGAAGGGCTCCGACTCGCGCTCCCTCGAGTCCGAGGAGCAGCTGTTCACGATCACGCTCGAGCAGGCGCTGGCGATCTTCGCTCAGCCGAAGCAGCGGGGCCGTCGGACCGCGTCGGCGCCGTTGCGGGAGCTCGGCACAGATCCCAACAGCGACAAGCCGGTGGTGGTCAAGGACGGCCGGTTCGGGCCGTACGTCACCGACGGCGAGACCAACGCGACCCTGCGCAAGGCCGACTCGGTCGACGAGATCAGCCTCGACCGAGCGACCGAGCTGCTCGCGGAGAAGCGGGCGAGGGGCCCGAGTACGCGCAAGCGCAGCGCGAAGAAGACGGCCAAGAAGGCCACGAAGAAGTCCGCCGCGAAGAAGTCTGCGGCAAAGAAGTCTGCGGCAAAGAAGTCGGCCGCAAAGAAGTCGGCCGCCAAGAGGACTGCGGCGAATAAGACCACGGCGAAGAAGGCCACAGCCAAGAAGGCCACGGCGAACAGCGCCGCCGAGGCGTCAGACAGTTCCGCGTCGGACGACTCCACGCCCCACAGCTAGCAAGGATCCGATGGCCAGGCTGCACGAGATCGTGGTCGACTGCGAGCACGCTCCGTCGCTCGCGCACTTCTGGACGGCCGTGCTCGACGGCTACGCGATCCGGCGCTACGACGACGAGGAGATCGCCCGTCTCGCCGAGCTGGGCCTGACGCCGGAGACCGATCCGGTGGTGATGCTTGACGGACCCGGTCCGGTCGTCTGCTTCCAGCGGGTCCCCGAGAAGAAGGTCGCCAAGAACCGCGTCCATGTCGACGTCGTCGCCGACGCCGACCGGCAGGCGGAGGTCGCACGCCTGGTTGCCCTCGGCGGGTCGGTCCACACCGAGTTCGACACGTGGACGCTCATGGAGGACTCGGAGGGCAACGAGTTCTGCGTCACCGATCCGCGCTAGGTCGGCGGCGCGGCCGGAGGGTGAGGTGGGTGTGTATGTCGTCAGCCGGCCTGCTGGTGCGCTCGGCATCGCTGGACGATCTGGAGATGGTCGAGCGGATCTACCGGCACTACGTCGATGCGAGTGTGTCGACCTTCGAAGAGGCCGCGCCGGACCGGGCGGAGTGGACCCGGCGGTTCGGTGAGGTGACCGGCCAGGGTCTGCCGTTCCTCGTCGCGGAGGTACAACGCCTGGAGGTACAGCGTCTGGAGGTACAGCGTCCGGAGGAACAGCGTCTGGCGGCACGGGGTCCCGTCGTCGGCTATGCACTCGCCGCTCCGTGGCGGACCCGCCCGGCGTACCGCCACACGGTCGAGGAGTCGGTCTACATCGACCCTTCGGCGATCGGCCAAGGCATCGGCCATGCGCTGCTCGACGAGCTACTCCGCCGCTGCGCTCTCGCGAACGTGCGGGAGGTCGTCGCCGTCATCGTCGATACCGGCCCCACGGACGACAATGCCTCCCTCGCGCTGCATCGCCGCTGCGGATTCACGCTGGCTGGACGATTGGCCGGGGTCGGGCACAAGCACGACCGCTGGCTCGACACGATCCTGATGCAGCGGAGCCTGGCGGCGATCCCCGAGCCGGCAGCCACCTGACCCCAGCGGCTCTCGACGGGAATTCCCGTCCGGCGTCGTCACCCGATCTCGTACGAGAGGGTGAGTGGGTAGCCGTCGTCGCTGTGACCGGCGATCGACAGGTCCGCCTCGCCGCGCAGGCCCTCCAGGCCACCGGTGCCCATGCCGGGGACGACCTCGATGTGCGCCGCGACCGATCCCTTGTCTTGCTGACCGACGTGACGGAAGACGCAGCTGCCCTCGTGGCCGTCGATCGATCCCTCGAAGCGTTCGAGACCGAACACGGGAGCCGCGTCGGCTTTGTACGCGATCAGGTAGACCACCGCGCTCTTGCCCTCGATGCCGCCGGTGTAGGAGTAGCTGACCTCGGTCCGCGTCACTCCCCGATTCGGGTAGTAGTTCTCGCCGGCGGTGATGCCCTCGCCGTCGATGTCGGTCACGAGCGTCTCGCTCCACG
>JALDXR010000438.1:0-3808 GCA_032154865.1 Nocardioidaceae bacterium | reverse complement strand
GCGATCGCGGTCGGCCACCCGTTCGGCATGACCGGCGCCAGGATCACCTCGACCCTGATCAACTCGCTCGCGCACCACGACAAGCAGATCGGTCTCGAGACGATGTGCGTCGGCGGCGGCCAGGGCATGGCGATGATCCTGGAGCGGCTGTCCTAGAGCCCGATCGGGATCGGCGTCGCGGGCGGCCCGTCGCGCAGTAGCGACGTGAGTAGATCGCCGAGTCGGCGTGGGCCGAAGAAGTCGGCGCCGGCGTACGACCGGATCTCGTCGAGTCCCCACCAGCGATGGCCGTACACGAGTTCGGCCCGCAGCTCCTCCGGCGTCATCGTGCCGTTTGGCGCGAAGTGCTCGGCGCGTACGAAGTAGAAGTCGTTGACGACGCCGTCGTAGCCCTCGATATGACCGGGCTCGACAATGCGCTGGTGCCACACGTGCGGCGGCGCGTCGGTGAACCGGAGGCCGATCTCCTCGACGAGCTCCCGCCGGAGGGCGTCGAGCGGTGACTCACCGGTCTCGATGCCGCCGCCGGGTGCGATCCAGACCGAGACGTCGTCCACGATAACGCGCAGCAGCAGGATCCGGTCGTCGGAGTCGATCACCAAGGCGCGCGCGGCATGGCGGAGCCGCGGCGGCGGTGCGTCGAGGTCGGACATTGCGCGACCGGTCAGGGGATGTAGAGCACGAGCGTCTCGGCGACGCAGGCCGGCTTATCGGAGCCTTCGAGCTCGATCGTGTACCGATAGCCGACCCGTACGCCCTGGCCCGTCTCGGTGACGTCGACGATCTCGATCCCGGCGCGTACGCGGGATCCCACCGGCACCGGCGCCGGAAACCGTACTCGTTCCAGGCCGTAGTTGATCGCCATCGTGATGCCCTCGACGCCGAACACCTCCTGGCCGAGGGTCGGGATCATCGACAGGGTCAGGTAACCGTGCGCCACGGTGCCGCCGAACGGCCCGTCGGCGGCCCGTTCGACGTCGACATGGATCCACTGGTGGTCGCCGGTGGCGTCGGCGAACCCGTCGATCTGCGCCTGGGTGATCTGACGCCAGTCGCTGTGGCCGAGGTGCTCGCCCTTCGCCGCCGCCAGATCGGTGACGCCGTGGAAGATCCGCCGATCGCTGCCGTCGTCAGTCACGCGGGCCTCCTGCCACGTAGATCACCTGGCCGGACACGAAGCCGGCTCCCTCGCTCACGAGGAACGACACGGTATGCGCGATGTCCTCGGGCTGTCCGACGCGGCCGACCGGGATCTGCTGGGCGGCGGCCGCCTTGAAGTCCGCGAAGTCGACGCCGATCCGGGCTGCGGTCGCGGCCGTCATGTCGGTCTCGATCGTGCCCGGCGCGACCGAGTTGGCCGTGACGCCGAACTTGCCGAGCTCGATGGCCAGTGTCTTGGTGAAGCCCTGCATGCCGGCCTTGGCGGCGGAGTAGTTCACCTGGCCCCGATTGCCCAGCGCCGACGTGCTCGACAGATTGACGATGCGACCCCAGCCGGCTTCGACCATGTGGGCTTGGACCGCCCGGCTCATGAGGAAAGCGCCGCGCAGGTGGACGTTCATGACCGCGTCCCAGTCGTCCTCGGACATCTTGAACAGCAGGTTGTCGCGGATGATGCCGGCGTTGTTGACCAGGACGGTGGGTGGGCCGAGGGCGTCGGCGACCCGGCGCACGGCGGCCTGCACCTGCTCCGGCTGCGACACATCTGCTCCGACGGCGATTGCCGTGCCGCCGGCGCCGGTGATGCCGTCGACGGTGTCGGCGCAGGACGCCTCGTCGAGGTCCAGCACCGCGACCGACATCCCATCGGACGCGAGCCGACGGGCGATGGCCGCACCG
Organism: Nocardioidaceae bacterium; assembly: GCA_032154865.1. GTDB lineage: Bacteria > Actinomycetota > Actinomycetes > Propionibacteriales > Nocardioidaceae > DATFRX01. The sequence goes on along the minus strand of JALDXR010000438.1, from coordinate 1,969 downwards.
ATGCCACGGGCGCCGCCGGTCACGATCGCGATGCGCCGGGACGCGGCTGCTGCGGCGGCGGTTACGGCGTCCGAGCTGGGCTGGCTCACGGTGCATCTCCTCGTACGTCGGGATCGGACGGCAGTGTCGCACACGACGCGAGACGTACGGATGCGCGCGGGGGCGTACTCACGACGCTTCCCGTACTCGGTCTGCGAGGATCGGCGGGTGCGTCACGTCTACGACTGCCCGCTGCGCTGGGCCGACATGGACTCGCTCGGCCACGTCAACAACGTCGTCTACGTCGACTACCTCCAAGAGCTCCGCGTCGACATGCTGCGAATCCATGCCCCCGGGCCGGAGGCGGCCGATCTCGCCGAGGGCGTGGTCGTCGTGCGGCACGAGCTGGAGTTCGCGCGGCCGTTGGTCTACCGGGACCGGCCGGTCCGCGTCGAGGGATGGTGCGAGGACGTCCGCGCCGCGTCGTTTCGGCTGGGCTACGAGATCGTCGATCCGGAGGGGCCGGACAACGACCGTCAGGTCTACCTGCGCGCGTCGTCGGTGCTGGCGCCGTTCTCGTTCGCGACGCATCGGCCGCGCCGGATCGGCGAGCGGGAGCGGATGGCGCTGCAGCGGTACGCCGAGCCGGGCCAGCTGGAGTCGGCGCCGCCGCTACGGGCCGAGCGGCTGCTGGCCGATGGACCCGACGGCCATGCGTACTCGTGCCGGGTGCGCTGGAGCGACATCGACTCCTACGGCCACGTCAACAACGTGAAGTACGTGGAGTACTTCCAGGAAGCTCGGATCCTCTTCGTACGCGAGGCCGTCGGTGCTGAGGGCGCGGCGGACCTCGGCAGCTTCGTCGTCGCGCGGGTCGATGTCGACTATCGGCGGCCACTGGAGTTCCAGACCGATCCGGTGTCGGTGCGCACCTGGGTGACGAGCATCGGGCGCTCATCCTTCGAGCTGCAGGCGGCCGTGTGCGACAAGTCGACCGTCTATGCGACGTCGCGAGCGATCGCCGTCGGGTTCGACCGGTCGACCGGCCACTCCCGCCCCCTCACCGACTCCGAACGCAGCGCCCTCGACGCCCGCCTGGTCCCTGCGCCCCGCTGACGGTCCTGCGCCCCTGAGGGTAGCCATATTGCGAAACACGCCGGCGTGTTTCGCAATATGGCTACCGCCAGTGGGGGTCAGGTGGCTGGCGGGGGAGGGAGCGCGCAGCCGAGGTGGTCGCGGAAGGCGTCACGGCCTGCCGACGTGACGCGCAGCGCTCGATGTCCGCGGGTACGGCGGGCGACCCAGCCGCTCGCCAAGGCGTGCTCGGTCACCGCTGCGCCGAGTGCGCCGGCGAGGTGCGGCCGACGCGTCGTCCAATCGAGGCAGGGCCGAAGCAGCGGACGACGACTCGACCGGAGTCGCTCGATGTCCATGTCCAGCGCGGTCAGCCAGGCCCCGCCGTCGGGTCCCAACCGCAGGGCGCCGTCGCGCCAGGCGAGGCGATCGGCCGCGACCAGCGAATCGAGCAGCGCGACACCGACGGTTCCGGCGAGATGGTCGTAGCAGGTACGGGCGTAGGTCAACGCCGCGTCGGCGCGTACCCGGCGGAGTGAGCGGGCCAGATCCGTACGTCGCGGCGAGATCCTGGCCAGCGCCTCGAGCGCGGCGGCGACGTCGGGCCCGGCGAGCCGGTGGTAACGATGGCGGCCGGCGCTGACCACCTCGACGAGGTCGGCCGCTCGGAGCCGGCGTAGGTGCTCACTCGCCGTGCTCGGCGCGACTCCCGCGGCGTGGGCCAGCTCACCGGCGGTCAGCGCTTCGCCGGCCAGCAGCGCGTCGAGCATCGTGGCTCGGGCCGGGTCGGCGATGACAGCGGCGACCGCGGCGGTGTCGACGTCCATGCGGCCACGCTACGACGGGCACGTTTCGGCCGAGACCGAAACGTCCGCGCCCTAGCGTCGGACCATGGATAGCGATCACAATCCCGGCT
>JALDXR010000046.1:0-13094 GCA_032154865.1 Nocardioidaceae bacterium | reverse complement strand
GGGGCGGATCGCCGGGTGGACTAGAGTCCGCCGCATGACAGCGTCGACGGAGCCCTCACTCCCGCACATCCGGCCCGCATTGGACGCGATCCCGAGCTACGTGGCAGGCAAGCCGCCACCGTCGCGCCCGGGGATCACGACCTACAAGCTGTCAAGCAACGAGAATCCGTACCCGCCACTGCCCGGTGTGCTCGAGGCCGTGGCGCAGGCCGCGTCCCGGTTCAACCGCTACCCCGACATGGGCGCGCGTGAGCTCTACGCTGCGATCGCGAAGCGGTTCGACGTGCCGGAGCATGACCTGGCGGCGGCCACTGGATCGGTCGCCGTGCTCTATCACCTGCTCCAGGCGACCAGCGCCGAGGGCCACGAGGTCGTCTATGCCTGGCGGTCGTTCGAGGCGTACCCGATCGCGGTTCCGCTGACCGGTGCCGCCGGCGTACCGATCCCGGTGACGCCGGACGGACGCCATGACCTGCCCGCGATGGCCGACGCGATCACCGCCGCCACCCGGGTCGTGCTGGTGTGCACGCCGAACAACCCGACCGGACCCGCCGTGCATCGCGACGAGCTGCTGGCGTTCCTCGATCAAGTGCCGGCCCGGGTCCTGGTCGTGATCGATCAGGCGTACCAGGAGTTCGTACGCGACGTCGACGCGGTCGACGGGATCGACCTCTACCGGGGACGGGAGAACGTCGTGGTGCTCCGGACGTTCTCGAAGGCGTACGGGCTCGCGGGTCTGCGGGTCGGGTTCGCGATCGCGCCGCGGCGGATCGCCGACGCCATTCGGAAGGCGACGCTGCCGTTCGGGATCTCGCAGATCGCCCAGGACGCCGCCGTCGCGTCGCTCGGAGCCGAGGACGCGCTGTTCGAGCGGGTCCAGGCGCTGGTCGTCGAGCGGACCCGCGTGCTCGAGGCGCTCCGGGACCAGGGCTGGGACGTGCCCGACAGCCAGGCCAACTTCGTCTGGCTGGCCCTCGGGGATCAGACCCTGGACTTCGCCGCAGCCGGTGCCGAGGCGGGCATCATGGTGCGCCCGTTCGCCGGATCCGGTGCCCGCGTCACGATCGGCGAGGTCGAGGCCAACGACGTCTTCCTCCGGGTGGCCGCGGAGTGGCGCAAGGCGCATCCCTCGTAGCGCCGGTCCGGTTCGGTTTCCCATGAGCTCATGGGAAACCGCACGCATCATGGCCCACATCACATGAGAGGTGACAACCCGCCATGAGGCGTGGCCAGAACGATCGGAAACACGAGACACCTGGCAGCATGGCGAGGTGGTCATGGACATTCGCACTCTTCTCGAGCTGAGCACGTGGACCGTCTTCGACGTCGACGACGACGGGCGCGTGCTCGCGGGGCATGACGGCTCCGGCTCGATGCAACTGGTCGAGCTCGATCCGGCCGGTTCGCCGACGCCGCTGACGGCCCTGCCCGGACCGTGCTCGGGTCGCTACTTGCCGGATCGGCGGGCGGTCGTCGTCCAGCACGATGACGGCGGCAACGAACGCGGTCAGCTGTCGATCCTGCGGCTCGACCCGCCGCCGTCGGAGCCGGTCGACCTCGACGGTCTCGAGCCGCTGGTCCACGACGATCGCTACAAGCACACCCTGCATGACGTCGGTCCCGGCGTCGTCGCGTACTCGACGACCCGGCGCAACGAGATCGACTTCGACGTGGTCGTACGCCGCCTCGCCGACGGTTCCGAAACTGTCTGCTACGACGAGGGCGGCTTCGTCATGGACGTCGCCCTCGCGCCGGGCGCCGACCGGGTCGTGGTCACACTCGCGTCGCTCCAGCCGGCATCGAACCAGGTTCGGCTCGCCGAGCCCGGGGCGCTCCGCGACGTGACCGACGCCGCCGACCACGCGATGCATGGCGGTGCCCGGCTGCTGCCGGACCGGAGTCTCGTCATGGCGTCCAACCACGGTCGTGAGTTCACCGCAGTGGTCCGCGTCGACGAGTCAGGCGAGTGGCGATGGCTCGTCGAGGCCGACGATCACGACATCAGCGTCTCGGCGTCCCCGGACGGCCAGCATCTCCTCGTCAAGCACGAGATCGACGGTGGCACCGCGTTGGCGATCCACGGCGCCGATGGGAGGCACCGCTACGACGTCGCGCTACCGGCGTACGGCGTCGCCGGAGGCGTCTGGTCCACAGGCGGTCGGTACGTCGCGATCGCGCTGGTCGCGCCGACCCTGCCCGGTGCGGTGTTCCGGCTCGACGTCGAGACCGGGGACGTCGAACAACTCGCCTCGGCCGCCGACGACATCCCGGCCGACATCCGGTCCGCACTCGTCGAGCCGACCAGCCATCGGGTGCCGACTCGCGACAGCGAACAGATCCCGTGCTTCGTCTACGCCCCGCGCGACGGCGGCACCGGCTCGGTCGTGATGAACATCCACGGCGGACCGGAGGCGCAGGCGCAGCGGATCTTCAACCCGGTCGTCCAGGGCCTGGTCGCCGCCGGTCACCTCGTCTTGGTCCCGAACGTCCGCGGGTCGACCGGCTACGGCAAGCGCTGGTACTCCCTCGACGACGTGAAGCTCCGACTGGAGTCGGTAGCCGACCTCGCCGACCTGCGGTCGTGGGTCTCGACCGTCGGGGGCGACCCCGATCGCGTCGCGCTCTACGGGGGCAGCTACGGCGGCTACATGGTGCTCGCCGGTCTCTCGATGCAGCCGGACCTGTGGGCCGCCGGGGTCGAGGTCGTCGGCATCTCGTCGCTCGTGACGTTCCTCGAGAACACGTCTCCCTATCGGCGGGCGATCCGGGAGCGCGAGTACGGCTCGCTGGACTCCGATCGGGAGTTCCTGATCGAGGCCTCGCCATTGACCCACCTCCGCGCGATTCGTACGCCGCTGTTCGTCATCCATGGCGCCAACGACCCCCGCGTACCCCTGTCGGAGTCGGAGCAGATCAAGGCCGCGCTCGACGCCAAGGGCGTGCCCTGCGAGCTGCTCGTGTTCGCCGACGAGGGGCACGGTCTCGCGAAGCGGGTGAACCGGCTCGACGCCTACCCGGCCGCCCTGGACTTCCTCGCCGAGCACCTCGGCGCCTGACGCGTCAGCGACGACGTAGCCGGGGCAGTTGCCCGATCAGGACGGCGAGCACCATGCAGATGGAGGCGACGAAGTAGGCGGCCTCGTAGCGAGGTACCTCGGTATCGGCCTGGAAGCGCCCGGCTTGGAGCAGGGTGAGGAAGACGACGTAGCCACCCGCCAGGGTCACCATCGCGCGGGCCTGGGTCAGGTTGCCCCGGATGACGGCGGCCGGCAGGGCGACGAGCAACGGACCCAGCACGCTCTGCCAGAAGATGGGGCGTTCCAGGTGTGGCGTTGGGCCCGGCGCGCTGGACGCCGCGATGATCGCTACCACGATGGCGAGCACGACGAAGCCGAGCGCCGTCGCCACCACCGCCCCGTGGTTCACCCCGACCCGCACCCGGACCGGCGGCGTCGCGATCACCGCGGCCACGCTGGCGGCTGCGAGTACCACGAGCAGGGCAGCGTGCACCGCGCCGCCGTCGCCGTCGGCGAGCAGCCAGATGCCCAGCGCCGACAAGCCGACCATGACGAAAGCAAGGAAGGCGCATCCCACCGCCACCCCCGACGCCCGCGAAACGGCCAGGACCGCGGCCGCGATGATCGTGGGAATGGCCGGCAGTAGCCACAGCACCGTCATCGATACGTCGCCGTGTGGCTGCACTGGCCGACTGTCCCTGAGGGGATCGAGCATGCTCGGTGCGCTCGCGACCAGAATCAGCTCCGCGACGACCAGCAGTCCGACCGCCAGCCAGCGGACCCACACCGACGGATCCCGCGCCTGCGTGGCCCAACGAGCCCGTACCTTCTCGGCTTCGCGACGGGCCTGCTCAGCTTCGGCGGCTTGCCGGGCCTGCTCCTCTTGAGCGGCGCGGCGGGCCCGCTCCTCCTCGGTGGCCTGGCGGACGCGCTCGGCTTCGGCTTCGCGCCGGCGGGCCTCGGCCTCCTCGGCCTCGCGCCGGGCCTTGTCCTCGGCTTCGCGGCGGACTCGTTCCTCGGAGTCGCGGCGGGCCCGTTCTTCCTCGGCCGCTCGGCGGACGCGTTCGGCTTCGGCCTCGCGACGCGCCTGCTCCTCGGCGGCCTCCCGGCGGGCTCGTTCCTTCTCGGCCAGCCGAGCGCGTTCGGTTTCGGCATCGCGCCGAGCCTCTGCCTCGGCCGCCACCTTCTCGGTCTGGGACACGACCGCACCCGCGCCGAGGGCCGCCAGGAGCTCGGACGCCGCAATCGACACGCTCTTGCTGTCGTCCTCGGCGAGCGTACGAGTCTGGCTGACGACCTCGGTCCGTACCCGATCGTTGCCGACGACATGTAGGTGCTTGAGTTCCTCCAAGGCGGCCAGACGCTGCTCCTTGAAGGGGCTCTGAACGGCATGGCTGATGTGGTCCGGGAGCGCCCAGTTGATGTTCTGGGCGAGCACGATCCGACCCTCGACATGCTCCAGCATCTGCGGATGCTGACGGGGCTCCGCGGCGATGACGTGGTCGTACGCGTAGGCGTACAGCTCGTCGAGGGCGATGTTGCCGTCGCGGTCGAGATCGGCCTCGCCGGTCGTGAGCCCCTCGACGAGGAAACGGGTGAACACCGACCCGGAGCCTTCGCCGGTGACCTCGCCGCCCTGGAACGCGTACTGGATGGCGTCCGACGCGGTCAGGATGACCCGGCCGGTGCCCTCGAACCTCGAGAGCGAGTGAGCATTGGTGTCGGCCTTCGGGACCCGGTCGGCCGGATATGCCCCGCTGTAGCAGCAGTCCAGGATGAGCAGCTGCTGCCGGGACGAGGACGCCTCCATGGCCTCGTTGATCTGGTTGGCCGACAGGCCCGTGAAGAGCAACTGGTCGTGCCGGGTGTCGGTCATCGCGAGATACAGGCGACCCTGCTCGTCCTTGAGACCGTGGCCGGTGAAGTACAGCACGGTCAGATCGTCACGACGCCGCTTGTGGAAGAACTCGCCGATCGCCTGGCCGATGACGTGGTGCGGCTCGTTGAGTTTGACCGTGACTTCGTCGAAGCCGGCGATCTCGGGGTTGCGGAGCGCCTCGGCAAGGTCTTCCGCGTCCTCTCCGGGGGCGGTCAGTTGCTGAAGCTCCTCGTCCTCATACTGATAGGTCGCCACCAGCAGGGCCAGCCGCCGCGGCATGGTTCCTACCCCGCTTCGTGGCGACGGATGTAGGCCTCGACGAGGGCGGTGCGTTCCGCCTCGGAGCTCTTCTCCAAGACGAGCGTGTCGCCGTCGATCGTCACGGAGATCTTGTCTGCGGCGGCCTGCCGACCGAGCCAGTCACGCGCGGTCTGGATCAACATGCTGAAGACGCCGCCCGCGGCACTCAAGGTGACGAGGAGGGCGCCGATGCTGGCCGGGTCGGCGCCTTTCGCACCGGGTGGCACCTGCTCCGAGCTGACCGGCTCGATGTCCTCGACGTCGGTGTTTCGGAGCTCGGTGTGGAGCCGTCGTACGAGTTGGTCGAGCTCTTCCGGATCGGCGTCCGACTCCGCCTCGACCACGACGGTCAGTTGCCGTACGGGAGGCGCCTCGTTCTCGATGCCTGGCCCAGTCATCGGTTCTCCTTCGAGCCCGCACCCGGCAGGCGACAGGCTCCTCATGACGCTACGCCGCGGCTTGACGTACCGGATGAGTCGAAGGTCCCGCTATGCCACCTCGGTCGACCCTCCGTCGGTGACTGATCTGTAGGGAGGTACGAGCCGTTATCCACAGATCTGCTACGACATGTGGCTGCGGGTCGCGGATGCCAATACCGTCTCGGGTGGCTCTCGGACTGAGCGAATGAGCGACCTTGGGGACTCCTTATGCACGTCGACCAGATGCCGCTACCTGAGCGCATCTCCGCACTCAACTTTCCGGCCGGCCACTACGCACTGATCGGGGACTCTGCCTTGGCAGCGCATGGGCTCCTGGACGTCCATTGGATCGACCTGATCGTCAGCCCGGCGCTCTTCAGATCTCTTCCGGAGCGGGGATGGGCCGCATTGCCGGGCTCCGACGGCCGCGTGATGACATCCGGCAGCGCGACTGCCCGGTCGGACCTGCCCAACCTGAGCGACCGGTCCGCCATCGACCTGATCGGCGACGTCGATCAGGTGGCCGGCCTCCCCGTGGTCAAGTTGCCGATCCTCCGGCAGTCCGTGGCTGCTGAAGGCAGGTCGGAAGACGTCCATTGGCGACTGAGTGGGATCGATCAGGTCTTGCGGAGGACCATGCCGGAAGCCAAGTCACCGACCCGTCCGCGGTCGAGTAGCGGCGTGGCGCACCTGCGCGGGGTTCTCACGGCGCCGGTCCGCACCTATGTGGCCGATCGCGGCCGATCCTTCTGGGGTGTCGCCTTCGTGGTCGGGTGCGTCAGCACCTTCCTCACGACGTTGATCGACGTCCAGGCCGGCGAGCCCGGGTACGTCGTGCTGCGTACGCCCGTTTGGGCTGGCATCAGTCTGCTGGCGCAGCGCGGCATCACCGGTATCGCGCGTCGGGTGTGCGGTGGTCGCCCGGACATCAGCAGCGCAACGGCGAGCCAGGCGGCGATCGTCATGAACGGGACGACCATTCCGGCGCTGGCGATCGGCCTGTTGCTCCCCGAGTCGCTGCCGTCGTTGGTGTTCGTGGCCGTGATGGTCATCCTCATCCTGGCGACGCTGGTGGTGGCGTTCTGGTTGGTCGGGCAGCTCTACAGCGCGGCGTTCGGATGCTCGGTCGGCCGCGGCGTCGTGGGGGAGTTGGTCGGCTTCGCCACCCTGGTCCTGGTGATCTTCGCGACGCTCTTCGTCATCTCTGGGCTGCTCAACGTCTGACCTCGGCGGCGGGTGATTGTCCCGCCGGACGCGTTCCACACAGCGGGGCCACGTGAGGCTCGAGCCGGGCGAAAACCGGTTGGTTCTGTCACAGGCTCCGCATAGGTTGGTCCTTACCGCATGCAACGCTCAAGGGGGTCCCGCCACCAGATGCCGCCCGCCTCGGTCACCCGACCCCGTGACCCCGATGCCCGCCGTCGCAGTGTGACCTCGCTGTGGCGGCTCCGCGGCTATCTCCGCCCGTACCTCCGGGCCCTGGTCATCATGGCGACCACCGCGATCACCGGTGTCTTCGTGTCGATCGCGATCCCGCTGGTGACGAAGGCGGTCATCGACGGACCGATCGCCGACCGCGACCAAAGCGGCATCCTTCCGCTCGGCCTGCTCGCCCTGGCGCTGGGCATCGTGGAGGCGGCCCTGATCCTGATCCGTCGCTGGGTCCAGGCCAGAGCCGTGCTCGGTGTGGAGACCGCGATCCGCGACGACCTCTACCACCACCTCGACAAGCTGCCGATGGCGTTTCACTCCCGATGGCAGTCCGGTCAGCTGCTCTCGCGGGTCACCATCGACCTGTCCGCAATCCGGCGGTTCAGCGGCTTCGGCATGCTCTTCCTGGTCATCAACATCCTGCAGTTGGTCGTCGTCACCGCGCTGTTGCTCCACCTCTACTGGCCGCTCGGTCTCATCGTCGCCTGCTCCGCGATCCCGATCATCTGGCTGTCGATGACGTTCGAGCGGCGCTACGTCAAGGTGTCGCGCCGAGTGCAGGATCAGCAGGGCGACGTCGCGACCCAGATCGAGGAGTCCGCCCTCGGCATCCGGGTGATCAAGTCGTTCGGCCGGTCGGAGTACGCGTACGAGAAGTTCGACCGCCAGGCCTCGCAGCTCTACGAGTCGCAGATGAACAAGGTCTACTTGTCGGCGCGGTTCTGGACGTTCCTCGAGGTGCTCCCCAACCTGGCCCTGGTGGTCGTGCTGCTCCTCGGCGCGATGGCGGTCGGCAACGGCTCACTGAGCCTTGGCACGCTGGTCGCCTTCGTCACCTTGATGTTGCAGCTGGTCTGGCCGATGGCCTCGCTCGGGGTCATCCTCGCGATGGCCCAGGAGGCGATGACCGCCGCCGATCGAGTCCTGGAGATCTTCGACACCAAGCCGTCGATCGTCGGCGGCGACCGGGTGCTCAGCCACCCGGCCGGCCACCTGCGGTTCGAGCGCGTCGGCTTTCGCTTCGACGAGTCGACCGGCGACGTCCTCCACGACGTCGACCTCGAGATCCGGCCGGGCGAGACGGTCGCCGTCGTCGGCGCGACCGGATCCGGCAAGACCGTGCTCACCTCACTGGTGCCGCGGTTGTACGACCCGACCGCCGGTCGCGTCACGATCGACGGCGTCGACGTACGCGCTCTGACCCTGCCGTGCCTGCGGCAGACGGTCGCGACCGCGTTCGAGGAGCCGACGCTGTTCAGCATGAGCGCGCGGGAGAATCTCACGCTCGGCCGGCCGGAGGCGACCCACGACGAGGTCGCGGAGGCGGTGCGAGTCGCGCAGGCGGAGTTCGTCTACGAACTGCCCTGGGGGCTCGACACCCGGATCGGCGAGCAGGGCATGGCCCTGTCCGGTGGGCAGCGGCAGCGGCTCGCGCTGGCGAGGGCAGTGCTCGCCAAGCCGCGGATCCTGGTCCTCGACGACACGCTGTCGGCTCTCGACGTGCACACCGAAGCGCTTGTCGAGAAGGCGCTGCGGGCCGTGCTGGCCGACGCGACCGGCATCGTCGTCGCCCACCGCGCCTCGACGGTGCTGCTGGCCGACAAGGTGGCGCTGCTGCAAGACGGCACGATCACCCATGTCGGCACGCACCGCGAACTGCTCGCGACGGTCCCGGCCTACCGCAACCTGCTGGCCGCCGACGCCGACGACGATCTGGAGTTGTCAGGCGCCACTCGGCCGAGGGCCCGACCTGTGGCTGACAACTCGGGGGTGGGCGCATGACGGCCACCGACACGACGACACGGACCTCGCAGGGTTCCGGTGCCGCGCAAGAGGAGTCCCAGCCGCCGAAGGACTGGCGCGGGGTCGCCGCCGAGGACCGCGACGACATCCCGGACCAGGTCGGCCTGCTGCTTCGGGACCGGTCGCGGCGCCTACTGGGTTCGCTGCTGCGGCCGCACCGTACGGCGCTATGGTTCGCCCTCGGCGTCGTTCTGATCGAAAACGCGGCACGCCTGGCGATCCCGTACCTCGTTGCGGTCGGCATCGACAAGGGCATCCCGCCGATGGTCGCGGGCGAGGGGAGCGGGACGCTCGTCCTCATCACCGGCCTCGTCGGCATCGCCGTCGTCGTCCAGGCAGTGACCCGGCTGACCTTCCTCACCATCGCCGGCCGGATCGGTCAGCAGTTGCTGCTCGAGCTTCGCCGGCGCGTCTTCCGGCAGTTCCAGCGGCTGTCGACGGCGTTCCACGACCGCTACACCTCCGGCCGCGTCATCTCCCGTTCGACGTCGGACGTCGACGCGATCGAGGAGATGATGGACACCGGTTTCGACGGCCTCATCACCGCTGTCCTGACCCTGGTCGGCACGGCCGTCCTGCTGCTGTGGCTCGACCCCGAGCTCGGTCTGGTGGCGCTGGTCGCGTTCCCGTTCCTCGCCTTGCTGACCCGATGGTTCCGCCGCGAGTCGGCCAAGGCCTACCGGCGTACCCGCGAGACGGTCGCCGTCGTCATCGTCCACTTCGTGGAGACGATGACCGGCATCCGCGCGGTCCAGGCGTTCCGCCGCGAGCCGCGCAACGAGCAGATCTTCGCCGACGTCAACGACGACTACCGCGCCGCCAACGAGCGGGCGTTCCGGCTGCACGGGTTGTTCATGCCAGGCATCAAGCTGATCGGCAACATCACGATCGCGATCGTCCTGCTCTACGGCGCTTACCGGGCGTTCCACGGTGACGTCACCGTCGGGGTGCTCACGGCGTTTCTCATCTACCTGCGGGCGTTCTTCGAGCCGATGCAGGAGATCAGCCAGTTCTACAACACGTTCCAGTCCGCCAGCGCCGCCTTGGAGAAGCTGTCCGGGGTGCTCGAGGAGGAGCCGGACGTGCCGGAGCCGGCGCATCCTACGCCGCTGCCCGAGGCGCAGGCGCGAGGGCAGATCTGCCTCGACGACGTGACGTTCGGCTACGTGGCCGAGCGGCCGGTCGTACGCGGTCTCGATCTCCAGGTCCCGGCCGGCCAGACAATCGCCGTCGTCGGTGCGACCGGCGCCGGCAAGACGACGATCGCCAAGCTGGTGTCGCGGTTCTACGACCCGAGTGCGGGCCGAGTGACTCTGGACGACGGCGACCTGCGCGACCTCGACGATGCGACGCTGCGACGGCATGTCGTGATGGTGACCCAGGAGAACTTCGTCTTCGCCGGGACGATCGCCGACAACATCCGCTTCGGCCGGCCGGAGGCGTCGTTCGACCAGGTGCGCGCCGCCGCCGAGGCGATCGGTGCCCATGACTTCATCGCCGCGCTGCCCGAGGGCTACGACACCCCGGTCGAGTCGCGCGGCGCCCGGCTCTCCGCGGGCCAGCGGCAGTTGGTCGCGTTCGCGAGGGCGTTCCTCGCCGACCCGGCGGTGCTGATCCTCGACGAGGCGACCAGCTCTCTCGACGTGCCGTCGGAGCGGCTGGTCCAGCGGGCCTTGCGGACGATCCTCGCCGAGCGGACCGCGGTCATCATCGCCCATCGCCTGTCGACAGTGGAGATCGCCGATCGGGTGCTGGTCCTGGAGCATGGCGAGGTCGTCGAGGACGGGTCGCCGGAGCGGTTGATCGCCCGCGCCGACGGACGGTTCGCCGGTCTGCACCAGGCCTGGCTCGACTCGCTCGCCTGAGTCTTCGGGAGTTGTCAGCCGCTCAGCACGCCCCAGCCTGACACTCGGCTGACAACTCTCACGTCGGGGCGAGCTCACCGGCATCGATCGGCTGGTCGAGTACGTTGCCGGGCGGCGCGAGTGGACAGGCCCAGGCGGGGTCGTACGCGCAGGAGGGGTTGTACGCGAAGTTGAGGTCGATGACGAGGCCGTTCTCGCCGCCACCCAGATCGGCGCCCTTGACCGTGTCGATCAGGTAGCGACCGCCGCCGTACGTCGAAGCTCCGCTCGTCCCGTCACGCAGTGGGACGAATACACCGCCGCCGTACGACTCGAGCCACCACACGTCCAGGCTGCCCAACTCGGGGAGCTCGACCCGCCCGATGCGTTCGAACGGCACGATGCCGTCGGTCGCGGTGGCGGCCTCCCACCGCTCGGGAGGCGCCGGCAGCAGCGGCAGCTCGAACCGCAGGGATGCGTCGAACGGGGCGTACGTCGGCAAGGCGCCGCCCGGACGCAGCGGCGAGTCGGGATGGGCCCGGAGCAGTTCGGCGCGTCCGGCCCGCCAGCGGGTCCAGGCCATGACCGGCGACGGCTCCTCGCGTACGTCTCGATAGAGCGAGGTGACCCGGCGCCGCCAGTCCAGTAGCGACAGGCTCATGCCGCCAGCGTGGCAGGGTGACCGTCCGGCGGCCCGGCTGCATCCGGAAGTTGGCGTGAGATTCAGGTTCCGGCGGCCCGATAACCCCGTATCTCGCGCCAACATTCCGCCCGGCCCGACGGCCATCGGCGCCAACACTCGGCCGGCACGTCGGCCATCTCGCGCCAACACTCGGGCGACTCGGTCGGCGGCCCTCGCGCCACACTCGGCCGGCACGTCGCCCATCCCCGCCGAATTGGCCCGTGAGCCAGCCGACCGGCTACCGTGGACGCACTGTGGCTGCAGTCACAGTGGCGTGAGCGCGGCGCGAGCACACCCACGCTTGGCGCCCAACCCACGCCGACTCCCGCACCGGCCGCGGCGATCCCGAGGGCCGACTCGATAAAGGAGTGACGACGTGAGCGAGCTTGCGAGCGAACGATTCGACACTGCAGCGATGCTCACCGTGTCGCCGCGCGTAGGCGAGGTGACGACGTGAGCGATGCTGACTTCGGCCCCGACCTGGGAACCGTGTTCGGCCCCTCCCACCAGGGTGAGGGCCCCGAGTTGGTTCAGCTGCTGAGTCCCGAGGGAGAGCGGCGCGAACATCCCGAGTTCTCCTACGACGGCACCGACGACGACATTCGCGGCTTTTACCGCGATCTCGTCCTGACTCGGCGCATCGACGCCGAGGCGACTGCACTCCAGCGCCAGGGCGAGCTCGGCATCTGGGCGTCACTGCTCGGTCAGGAGGCCGCCCAAGTCGGCTCCGGACGTGCTCTGTCGCCGCAAGACTTCGTCTTCCCCACCTACCGCGAGCACGGCGTCGCCTGGTGCCGAGACGTCGACCCGCTGCGGCTGCTCGGCCTGTTCCGCGGCGTCGACCAGGGCGGCTGGGACCCGCGGGAGAATCAGTTCGGTCTCTACACGATCGTCATCGGCGCCCAGACGCTGCACGCCACGGGGTACGCGATGGGCCTGCAGCGTGACGGCCTCGTGGGTACGCAGGACAACGACCGCGACACGGCGGTGATCGCGTACTTCGGCGACGGTGCGACGAGCCAGGGCGACGTCAACGAGTCGTTCATCTGGGCGGGCGTCTTCAACGCCCCGGTTGTCTTCTTCTGTCAGAACAACCAGTGGGCGATCTCGGAGCCGATCGAGAAGCAGAGCCGGATCCCGCTCTACCAGCGTGCGCTCGGCTTCGGCTTCCCCGGCATCCGGGTCGACGGCAATGACGTCCTGGCCTGCTACGCGGTCACCAAGGCGGCGATGCAGCGGGCCCGGTAGGGCAGCGGCCCGACGTTCGTCGAGGCCTACACCTATCGGATGGGCGCCCACACCACGTCCGACGACCCGACCCGCTACCGGCTCAGCGAGGACCTCGAGAACTGGAAGCTCAAGGACCCGATCGCCCGGGTCGAGGCCTACCTCAAGCGCGGCGGGGTTGCCGATGACGACTTCTTCGCCGAGGTCGAGGGGGAGGCCGACAAGATCGCGGCGCATCTTCGCGAGGGCTGCTTGGCGCTGCCCGACCCGGAGGTGCTCGACATCTTCGACCAGGTCTACTCCGATCCGTCGCCGGAGCTCGCTGAGCAGAAGGCGGCGTTCGCGGACTACCTGGCGTCCTTCGAGGAGGCGAAGGCCTGATGGCACAGATCACCTTGGCCAAGGCGCTCACCAACGGCCTTCGGGCGGCGATGGAAGCCGACGAGAAGGTCATCTTGATGGGCGAGGACATCGGCAAGCTCGGCGGCGTCT
>JALDXR010000437.1:0-3813 GCA_032154865.1 Nocardioidaceae bacterium | reverse complement strand
GGATCGAGGCCTCGCTCGTCCTCGGTGAGCCGGGCGTTCAACCCTTCGATGTGGGTGTTGTACGTGCCGACCGCCTTGGCGAACATCAGCGTCGCACTTCCGGCGAAGCGGGCCGTTTCGGTGACACCGGCGCTCTCGCGTACGACCGGCTTCGGTGCCGCCTCCATCGGGAACCGGAGGTCGTCGCCGTCGACCGCATCGGCGGCTCGGTTCGCGCTCTTCTGCACGTCGTCGCGGGTCCAGTTGATCTCCCGGCTGGCGCTCATCAGTCGGCCGGCGATGCCGACGATCTCGTCGACCGGGCTCGGATAGTGCGGAAAGTACTCGACCATGGGTGGGTCCTCGACGTCTCGCGGAGCGTTGGGCACCTGCCGGTACGGCTCGCGGGCGGCTCTCGGTTCAACGGCGCCTAATTCGATTGCCGCGCGGTGGTGGATCTGCTGCACTGTTGAGCACCGCGTACGCGTCGCGTACGAAGCGAGCCAAGGAGAAAGCGAATGCGTCCTGCGTCGATGTCCACCTCGAAAGGAGTTGTCTTCTCACCTAAGGACATGACGCTTGGCAACGCTGAATCTAGGGATCTTGGCCCATGTCGACGCCGGTAAGACCAGCCTGACCGAACGGCTGCTGCACGCCGCCGGGGTCATCGACGAGATCGGCCGGGTCGACGACGGGAACACCCAGACCGACTCGATGGAGCTCGAACGGGCCCGTGGCATCACGATCAAGTCCGCGGTCGTCTCGTTCGTCGTCGACGACGTCACGATCAACCTGATCGACACGCCCGGACACCCTGACTTCATCGCCGAGGTGGAGCGGGTGCTGGGTGTCCTCGACGGCGTGGTGCTGGTCGTGTCCGCGGTCGAGGGTGTGCAGTCGCAGACCCGGATACTCATGCGGACCCTGACGCGGCTGCGGATCCCGACCCTGATCTTCGTGAACAAGATCGATCGGGCCGGCGCCCGCCACGACGAGCTGCTCCGGGAGGTCGTCGAGCGGCTTACGCCGGCGATCCTCTCGATGGGTACGTCGCGCGGGCTCGGCACGCGTGGCGCCGAGTTCGTGCCGTACGACGCGGCCGATCGCGACTTCGTCGCCGGGCTCGTCGACCTGGTGACCGAGCACGACGACGCCTTGCTGACGGCATACGTCGAGGACGAGTCGGCGGTGCCGTACCGCCGGCTGAGCGAGGCACTTGCCGAGCAGACCCGGCAGGCGCTGGTGCAGCCGGTGTACTTCGGATCGGCCGTCACCGGCGCCGGTGTCGAGGCGCTGATCGGTGGGATCCGCGACCTGCTCCCGGCGGTCGAGGGTGATGCCACCGGCGCGGTGTCGGGACGAGTCTTCAAGATCGAGCGGGGTCCGGCCGGCGAGAAGATCGCCTACGTACGGATGTTCTCCGGGACCGTCGGGGTCCGCGACCGCGTGTCGTACGCCGCGGGGACGGAGGCCAAGGTCACGGCGATCAGCGTGTTCCGCGACGGCGGCGACGTCCGCGCCGACACGGTCAGCGCCGGTCACATCGCCAAGCTCTGGGGCCTCGGCGAGGTGCGGGTCGGCGACCCGATCGGTCAGGCCCGGCCGAGCGATGCCGACGGTGAGGATCACTTCGCCCGGCCGACGCTGGAGACCGTCGTCGAGCCCCGGCAGCAGCGGGACAACGGTGCCCTGCATGCCGCGCTGACCCAGCTCGCCGAGCAGGATCCACTGATCGGACTGCGTCAGGACGGCGTTCGCCAGGAGCTGTCGGTGTCCCTCTACGGCGAGGTGCAGAAGGAGGTCATCCAGGCCACGCTCCTCACCGACTACGGCATCGACGTCACGTTCCGCGAGAGCTCGACGATCTGCGTCGAGCGCCCGGTCGGCTCTGGTGCGGCCGCCGAGCACATGGGCGCCGACGACAATCCGTTCCGGGCCACGGTCGGGCTGCGAGTCGATCCGGCGCCGGTCGGCAGTGGGGTGAGCTTCGGCCTGGAGGTCGAGCTCGGCTCGTTGCCGTACTCCTTCATCCGGGCCGTGGAAGAGACCGTCCGCGAGACGCTCCAGCAGGGTCTCGACGGATGGGAGGTCGTCGACGTCGCCGTGACCATGACGCACTCGGCGTACACACCGCCGCCGCCGTACGGGTGGAGCAAGTGGTCGAGCTCGGCCGCCGACTTCCGCCAGCTGACGCCGCTGGTGCTGATGCGGGCTCTGCGGCGAGCCGGCACGAGGGTGTACGAGCCGATGCATCGGTTCCGTCTCGAGATCCCGGCGGACACGGTCGGGCCGGTCCTGGCGGCGTTGGCCCGGCTGGGAGCCGTTCCGGGGACGCAGGCGCTGACCGGCTCGGTCTGTGTCCTGGCCGGCGAGATCCCGGCGACGCAGGTGCATGCGCTGGACCGGGGGCTCGCCGGGCTGACCCGTGGCGAGGGCGTCTTGGAGAGCGCCTTCGGCTACCACCGGCTGGCCGACGGCCCGGCGCCGACCCGGCCGCGCACCGACCACAACCCGCTCGATCGCGCCGAGTACCTGCTCCGCCTCAAGGCCCGCATCTAGCCCCACGACGATCCGTCACTCGGACAGCAACCATCCGCCACTGGGACAGCAACCATCCGTCACTCAGGTCCTGTCTAAGTGACGGATGGTCACTGTCCGAGTGGCGGATCGTGGGGGAGGGCGGGGGTGATGCCGGCCAGCGCGCGGAGTGCCTCGACCACGCTGGAGTTGTCGAGCTCGGCCATGCCGTTGGCCAGCATCGCCTGGACGACCTGGTTGATCTGGGTCGTCAGCAGCATCGGCGCCTGGTGCTCACGACCGAGCTGGATCGTGAGCCGGGCGTCCTTGCTGTGGCTGTCGACGCGGGACGCCGGCTCGGTGTAACGGCGCTCCACCATCCGGTCGCCCCACATGTCCATGGCCTTGCTGTAGGCGGCGCTGGCGCGCAGAACCTCGAGCATCCGGGCGACGTCGACGCCCAGCTTCTCGGCGAGCACCAGGCCTTCGGCGACCGCGAAGCGATTGATCGTGAGGATCTCGTTGACGACGATCTTCGCGCGCATGCCGTCGCCGGGCCCACCGACGTGCATGACCTCGCGGCAGAACGGATCGAGGATCGGCTCGACGACCGCGACGTCGGCAGCGTCGCCGCCGACCATGCCGAATGCCTCGCCGCGGCCGACCATCTCGCTGTGCCCGCTCAGAGCGGCGTCGGCGAAGTGCGCATCGAGCTTGCCGAGATCGGCGGCCATCGCCTCGGCCTCACGTGGGAGCACGGTGCTGGTCTCGACCACGATCGAGTCGTCCCGGACGCCTTCGACGATTCCGCCGGGCCCGAAGCAGGCCTCGCGACTCACCTGACCGTTGGGCAGGGACAAGATCACCACCGGACATCGCGAGGCGACCTCGGCGGTTCCGGTGACGACCGTGCCGCCGCGGGCCTGGTGCGCCTCGCGCGCCGCGCCGGCGACGTCGTACCCCACAACGGAGAAGCCCTCGGCGAGCAACCGGGTCGACATCGCCGAGCCCATCAGACCGAGTCCGACCAGTCCGACTTCTCGCACGGGCATGGACAGATCCTACACGATGCAATATACGCTGTTCTTGAGCGTCGACCGCAGAGAGGAACCGCCATGCCCACGATGACGGGAGCCGAATACCTGGCCAGGACCCTCGAGTCGTACGGCGTCGGCTCGGTCTTCTTGGTGCCGACGATCCTCACTCGAACGCTGTACGAGATGGAGCGCCGGACCGACATCAAGCGCATCGTGACCCATGGCGAGGCGTCGGCGGTCTACATGGCCGACGGCTATGCCCGCGTCACGGGCCGGCCCG
>JALDXR010000436.1:0-3814 GCA_032154865.1 Nocardioidaceae bacterium | reverse complement strand
ACGCCGAGGCGACCACTGCCACCGCGTTGAGTGCAGCCGGCAAGTCCGGCGGCATGTACTTCGAGCGCGGCGTCGGTCCGAAGCCAACAGCGACCCAGCTCGACGAGGCTCCGAAGGTCGCCGTCCTGGTCGACTCCTCCAGCCCGGTGGAGTCGGACCAGTCGTTCGCGCTCCGCCGGATCTTCGGACCCGACGTGGGCTTCGTGTCGACGGCGGCCGGATCAGGCTCGCTCCAGAACGCGGCCGACGACCCGTTGGCGTCCTACGACGTCATCTACAACACCGGACAGCTCTACCCGATCGGTCGCAACGCGACTGCGCGGGCGCGGCTGCAGGCGTTCTTCCAACGGGGCGGCGGCTACATCGGGACCGGACAGTCGGTGAACAACTTCGGCTTCCTGTCCAAGGCGCAGCCGTCACTCGTCCAGGGGAGCCTGGTCCAGGGCACCGACGAGGCCAGCGGCGGCATCGCCCGGTGGTCCAATGTGGATCCGGACGGACCGATCACCGGTGGCTACCCGGCGACCGACACCCTCCTTGTCCTGTCCGACGTCACCTGGTTCTCGACGCTGCCGACCGGCGCCGAGGTGGACGGCCGTTACCTGCCGTCGACGACCGACATGTTCGTCGCCGGGCTCTGGCGCGATCGGGATCCGAAGGCATCCGACGCACCGGTGATCGTGCACGGGACGACATTGGTGGGCAGTCGCTATCTCGGGTTGGCGATCAATCCGTTCTCTCGAGGAGATTCCGAGCGCGGGTGGCCGCTGATCGCCCAGGCCGCGATGTGGTCGAACCTCACCGACGAATGACGGCGGGAGGCCCGGTCGCTGAGTTCGGAACCGTGCACGGCACGAGCACGGCCGCGGGAAGTCTCGCCCGGATCGCGACGTTCGCCCTGGATCCGCTCTACCGGGCGGATCCTGAACGGGAGTGGCCGGCACTCGCGTCGGCGATCTACTGGTTGGACCAGTAGCGCCGGGCCGAGCCGCGCCGAGTGGTGCACGGTGACCCGTTTGGCATCGAATCGCGGGACACAATGCGCCGCTCGGCCGCCGACTGACTGATGGGTCAGTAATCGTGACCTAGTACCCCGTGACAACGTTCCTCGCGCGGCGATACTCTCGGCTCCGTTACGAGGGAGGTAACGCCATGCGGAAGTACTCAGCAGGGCTGGCGGGGTTGGCCACCCTGGTGCTTCTGCTCGCCGGTTGTGGATCGGACGAGCGGGACGTTGGGGGTAGCAGCGACGAAGCGGCGCCTGAGGGCGGTGTCTGCGACACCACTGACGCGTCCGGTGACCTGCTCGCCCAGATCTGCGAAGAAGGCACCCTGACGGTGTCCACCGACCCGGCGTATCCGCCCCAATCGGTGCTCAACGAGCAGACCGGCGAGCTCGAGGGTTTCGACATCGACGTCGCGACCGAGATCGCCAACCGGCTCGGGGTGAACGTGGCCTGGCAGGAGCCGTCGTGGGACCTGATCACGGCGGGAAGCTGGAACGGTCGCTGGGACATGAGCGTCGGCTCGATGACCCCGACCAACGACCGGCAGCAGGTGCTGGACTTCACCCAGCCCTACTACTACACGCCGGCCGTCGTCGTGGTGCACCAGGACAACACGTCGGTGAGCGACCTGTCGACCGACCTCGACGGCGCATCGATCGGCGTCTGTGCAGCCTGCACCTACGAGCAGTTCCTCAACAAGGACCTCGCGATCCAGGGCTTCCAGTTCGACTTCATCATCGACGACGCCGACGTCCACGGCTATGACACCGACACGACGGCCCTGCAGGACCTGGCGCTCGGCGACGGGACCCGCCTGGATGCGGTCATCACCTCACTGACCACCGCCCAGGGCTTCATCGACAACGGCCAGCCGGTGAAGATCGTCGGCGACCCGGTGTTCTACGAACCGCTGGCGGTCGCGATGGACAAGAGCTCCGAGCTCGACGACGCGTCCTTGGTCGAGGCCGTGGACGGGATCGTGGGCGACATGCACGAGGACGGCACCCTGACCGAGCTCTCCAAGAAGTGGTACGACGGAACTGACCTGACGGTCCAGCAGTGACTTCGGAGGGGGGCCGGGTCGAGCGACTGGCCCTGGCCAGTGCCCGAGTCCCGTTCCGCCTGAAGGTCGCGCTGGTCTGGGTCGTCATCTTCGCGATCCTGGTCTTCTTCTTCTGGGTCGCGGAGTTCGACACCCAGTGGATGCGGGACAACTTCAGCTACATCGCGAAGGGCCTGCAGTACACGCTCTACATCGCCATCGGCGGCATCGTGCTGGCGGTCGTCCTGGCCCTGCTGGGTGCCCTCGCCCGGATCTCGTCGAACCCGATCGCGTACGGGATCTCGGGCTTCTATGTGTCGTTCTTCCGCGGCACTCCGTTGATCGTGCAGATGTTCCTGATCTACCTGGCCCTCCCTCAGGTGGGGCTCAACCTGCACGATCAGTACCCCGATCTGTTCCCGCAGACGCTCGCGAACCAGCTCGTCCTGGACGCCGCTGTCGCCGGAACCCTCGCCCTGGGTCTCAACTACGGCGCCTACATGACCGAGATCTTCCGGGCCGGCATCCAGTCGGTCGCCTCCGGGCAGGGCGAGGCGGCCGACGCGCTGGGCATGACGTACCGGCAGAAGATGCGCCGAGTGGTGCTGCCGCAGGCCTTCCGGGTCATCATCCCGCCGACCGGCAACGAGTTCATCGCCATGCTCAAGGACACCGCCCTGGTGTCGTTCCTGGGCGTGTCGGTCGCGCAGGCCGAGATCTTCCGTCGAGCCCAGCTGGTCGGCAAGGCGGACTTCAAGAACCTCGAGGCCCTGCTCGTCGCAGCCGCTCTCTACTGGGCGCTGACGATCGTGTTCACCTTCTTCCAGCGTCGGCTCGAGGCCCGGATGTCGCGCGGCTACGTACGCTCTCAGGATCAGGCCGCGGCGTCCGCCGAGGAGCAGAAGCACGGCGGGGGTGGTGGCGGATGAGCGACGGTGATGTGGTCATCCGGGTCGAGGGACTGCACAAGCGGTTCGGCCGGCTGGAGGTCGTGAAGGGGGTGGACCTCGATCTCCACAAGGGCGAGGTCGTCGTGGTCTTCGGCCGATCCGGGTCGGGCAAGTCGACCCTGTTGCGTTGCATCAACTTCCTCGATGATCCCACGCAGGGAACGATCGAGGTGGCCGGCGTGCGGTTGTCCGGCGGCATTCGGATCCGGCGCAAGCGGGAGCAGATCCGCCAGCTCCGGCTGCATGTGGGCATGGTCTTCCAGCAGTTCAACCTCTTCCCGCACATGACCGCGCTCGACAACGTACGCGTCGCGCCGATCTGCGCCGGCCACAAGGACAACCGGACCCATGCGATGGAGTTGCTGGACCAGGTCGGCCTCGCGGACAAGGCGGACGAGCATCCGATCCGGCTGTCCGGCGGTCAGCAGCAGCGGGTCGCGATCGCCCGCGCCCTGGCGATGCGGCCGGACGCGATGCTGTTCGACGAGCCGACCTCGGCGCTCGACCCGGAGCTGATCGGCGAGGTGCTGGCCGTGATGAAGTCGCTGGCGACCGAGATCCACATGCCGATGATCGTGGTCACCCACGAGATGGGCTTCGCCCGTGAGGTCGCGGACCGGGCGCTGTTCTTCCATCAGGGGGTCGTCTGGGAGGACGGCACCCCGGAGCAGGTCTTCGGCGCCACCCAGAAGCCCGAGACCAAGAAGTTCCTCGACGCCGTGCTCTGAGGCCGCACCTGGCCGCCGGTGTCGGTGGGGTCCCCTAGGTTCTGTTCATGGCGTCCTGGGCGAGCGCGCGCGAGTTCGTGTTCTGCG
>JALDXR010000435.1:0-3817 GCA_032154865.1 Nocardioidaceae bacterium | reverse complement strand
CGACCGCCTGGCCGCGGGACGCCGAGAGATCCGCGGCGAGGTAGACCTCCATCACCCGGCGTGCCTCGTCGGCCCGCACGAGCACCTCGCGGTCCCATGCGACGGCCTCGAGGAAGTACGTCGTCTCGCGCTCCATCGGCCCGGCGTAGACGTGACCGACCTCCTCGCCGGGCATCGTCGACAGCGGCAGCTGCATGCCGTCCGACATGGTGTTGAGGATGATGTCGCGATGCGAGTCGTCGAGAAGCAGGGCGCCCTCGCTGCCGACGATCTCCATCCAGGTCGACGAGAAGTTCGGGTAGCCCGGCGGCAGGATCCAGCCGGCCCCGACAGTGAGTACGACGCCGTTGTCGAGTGTGATGAGGATCGACATGGTGTCAGCGGTGCCGTACTTCTCCTTCATCACCCGCTCGGCGGCCTGGGCGTACACGCGCACGGGCCGGGCCGGCGCCATGCACCACAGCAGGAAGTCGATGTCGTGGGTCGCCTCCATCGCCGCCGGTGACAAGACGATGCGGCCGGCGATCTTGTCGCCCAGCTTGCGCGTGATGTGCCGGCTCACGAGAGCGCTCACCGGCTCCCCGAGAGTGCCGTCGTCGAGGCTGCGCTTGACCATCGCCTGCTTGGCGTTGAACCGCTGCGAGTAGCCGACCGTGAACTTCACCCGGTGGCGCTCGGACAGCTCGATCAGCTCGTCGGCCTCGTCGAGCGTCAGCGCCAGCGGCTTCTCGAGCAGCACGTGCTTGCCCGCTTCCAGAGCCGCCTTCGTCATCGGATAGTGCGTCGTCTCCGGCGTGGCCGAGATCATCAGCGCGTCGATCCGGTCGTCGGCGACCAGCTCGCTGTAGTCCGTCGTCGCCGTCACCGCCTTCGTCTGCTTGGCCATCTCCTCGAGCCGAGCCGGGTCGACCTCCGCGAGATGGAGGCCGCCGACCAAGGGGCTGGCCGCCGCGGTCCGGGCGCGGATCCCGCCGCACCAGCCCGTGCCGATGACGCCGACGTCGATCGTGTCCATCCGACCTCCCTATCGCAACGGTGGTACGGAGACCGGGGCCAGTCGCACCGGCTGCCCGGACTCCGACGCGGTCTCCATGGCGAGGGCGAGTTCGAGTGCCCAGCGCGCCTGTTCGGGTGTGGTGATCTGCAGCTCCGACCCGGTGGCGAGGTGATCCAGCCAGGCCCGAGTCTCGTCGGCCAGGGGGCCGAACATGCGTCCGAGCGCCCAGTCGCCCGAGGTCGTCGAGCCGACATAGCCGACGTTCTTGGCGTGGTCCCGGACGTACGGATGGTCGACCCCATGGTCGCTGACGATGACGTTCTGTCGATTGTCCAGGTCGAGGAGCAGGGACCCGTCGGTGCCCATCACCTCGAGCCGGATGCCCTGCCCGAAGGTGGGGTAGTCGACCGGGAGCGAGTAGCAGATCGTGTACGAGACGACGGCGCCGTCGGCGTGGCGTACGACAGCCGTCGTGATGTCGTCCGGGCCGTCGGGTCCGGTCCGTTCGCGGAGCACGGTCCCATGTCCGGCGGCGTAGACCTCGACCGGCGGGTTGCCGTCGAGATACCAGCCCATGACGTCGAACCAGTACGTCAGGACGTCGACGACCGGGCTCACCCTGGTCCGCTCGAAGATCGCGAACGCCTGGGCCCGGGAGTTGATGACCCGATTGGCGCCACCGACGATCCGGCCCAGCCGGCCCTCGTCGATGTAGCGCTTGCCGAGGAAGACGTCGCGGCGGAATCGCTGGCTGTAGCCGACTCGGACCGTGACGTCGTGCTCCTTGGCCGCGGTGATGATCGCGTCCGCGTCGTCTCGGGTGGTGGCCAGTGGCTTCTCGATCAGGACCGCCTTGCCGATCCGGATCGCTTCGATCGCCGGCGCCGCATGATCCGGCTCCGGTGTCGACACGATCACGGTGGTGACGCGCGGATCGTTGATGACCTCGCTCGGGTCGGCCGTCGCGAGTTGGGCGCCGGTCTGCTCGGCGAGCTGGGTGGCGCGCGCCGGGTCGACGTCGGCGACGGCGAGGAAGTCGACGGCCGGATGAGTGGCGGCAAGCCGGGCCCGATGCGTGCCCATTCGGCCGGCCCCGACGACCGCGACGCCGATCCGGTCGCGCTCGCGCCTGGCGTCATCCATCGGGGCTCCTCGTCACCGCTGACCCGGTCGAGCGGGTCGACCTACCCGCGTCAGACATGTTACATCATGCATGACTGGCGAAGCGCCCGATGTCCTTGGCCGGGCCAGATAGAATGTCTCATGGAACGTGTCAGGTCTGCCGCACGGTTGGAGGGAGGAGCTGACCGTGAAACTGGCGATCGGAAACGACGAGCGCCGGACCGCCCATCAGCTGGTCCGCGACACGCTGCGCCAGGCCATCCTCACCGGGCAGGTGCCCGGCGGCGAGCGTCTGGTCCAGGCCGATCTGGCCCAGCAGATGCGGGTCAGCACGACGCCGGTGAGGGAGGCGCTGCGGGATCTTGCCGCCGAGGGCCTGATCCGGCTCGACGCCCATCGTGGCGCCATCGTCCACAGCCCGAGCCATGCCGAGCTCGAAGAGATCTATCGGCTTCGCCAACTGCTTGAACCCGAGCTCGTCGCCCGGGCCATCGCCCACATCACCGACGACGAGCTCGCCGAAGCGACCGACATCTTGGAGCTGGCCGACAAGGAGGAGGATCCGGTCGCCTGGATCGACCTCAACCAGCGGTTCCACCGGCTGTTCAACCGGGCCGCCCGGTCGCCTCGGCTCGCGACCATCGTCGAGTCGCTCCAGGACAGTGCGACGCTCTACATCCTGGTGGCGCTGACCCGCGGCACCCGCGATGTCGTCGAGGCCAACAACCAGCACCGACGGATCCTGGAGGCCGTAAGGTCTGGTGACGTGAAGGCGGCGCGAGAGGCGATCCTTTCGCACATCCACAAGACCGTCGACGGTCAGCCGCACCTCCCCGAGGAGTAGCCGACGCTGTTACGCTGCATCATGTACGATGCAGAGTCTTGCGGAGCAGGGCGGTGAGTGCCGATGGCGCGCTACCGGGTCGTCGTCACCGACCAGGTCTTCCCGTCGGTCGAGATCGAGCGTGAGCTGCTCGCGGCCGCCGATGCCGATCTGGAGGTCGCGACCGGCGATCGCGAGGAGGTCCTGGCCCGGGCCGCGGACGCCGACGCGCTGCTGAACACGTACTTCCCGATCGACGCCGACGCGATGAAGCGACTCGAGCGCTGCCGGATCATCGCGCGGTACGGGATCGGTGTCGACAACATCGATCTCGACGCCGCCCGCGAGCGCGACATCGTTGTCACCAACGTGCCGGACTACTGCGTCGAGGAGGTCGCCGCGCATGCCGTGGCGATGCTGCTGTCGCTGCTGCGGAAGCTGCCCGATGGCGAGGCGGAGCTACGCAACGGCGGCTGGGGGATCGCCCGACTGCGCCCGATCAAGCGGCTGTCCGACACGACGATCGGCATCGTCGGGCTCGGCCGGATCGGGCGCCGGGTCGCCGACCTGATGCGGCCGTTCGGCGTCACGCTCCTGGGCCAGGATCCGTACGTGACCGAGCTCGAGGGAGTACGCATCGTCGAGCTCGACGAGTTGCTCGCCTCGTCCGACGTAGTCACGCTGCACTGTCCGCTGCTGCCGCAGACCAAGGGCCTCATCAACGCCGAGAGCCTCGCGACGATGCCGGCCCACAGCGCACTCGTCAACACGTCGCGGGGACCGTTGGTGGTGCTCGACGACCTGATCGCGGCGCTGCGTGACAAGCGCATCCGGGCCGCCGCTAAGGGTCTTGCCGGTGTAGTCCTCGGTGTACT
>JALDXR010000434.1:0-3821 GCA_032154865.1 Nocardioidaceae bacterium | reverse complement strand
CGGATCATTGTTGAGCAGTGCGCTCAGTGTGGCCGTGGCCTCGGTGATACCGAATCCGGCGGCGACCGAGGTGTTCTTGGCAAGGGCGATGTAGACGCTCGCCAATGGAGGCACCACGGCTCGGAAGGCTTGTGGCAGGACGACCCGGCCCAGCGTCTGGGTGAAGGTCATACCGATCGATCGAGCGGCTTCGGCCTGACCTGCTGCGACGGTGTTGATCCCCGATCGGACGGCTTCACAGACGAACGCGGCAGTGTAGACCGACAGCGCGATGACCGCCTTCTCGAAGTACGTGTACTGGATGTCGAGCTCGGGGAGGCCGAAGAGGATCAGGATGAACAGCACCACGAGTGGCGTGTTGCGGAAGACGTTGACATACGACGTCCCGATCGCGTTCATCATCCGCACGGGCGCAACTCGCAGGGCTGCGAGAAACGTGCCGAGGACGGTCGCGATCAGCCCGGAGAAGACGAGCAGCTGGATGGTCTCCCAGAAGCCGTCGACGATCTGCCGCCACTCCTCGAACAGCACATCCATCCGGTGACCTCGCCTCCCTCGGACTGCAGCTATCGGCACAGTGGGTCGGCACCGAGCGGTGCCGACCCACCATGCGCTAGATCAGGTCAGAGGCACTCATCCATCGCCGGCGGCTCCGGCGTTTCGATGCCCGACTCGCCAAGCGTCGTCTCGAAGGCATCGGCCCAGAAGCCGTCATCCATGGCCTGCTGCACCGAGTCCCGGAGGAAGTTGCAGAAGTCGGTGTCGTCGGCAGGGAAGTAGCCGACGCCATAGCGCTCTTCACTGAACTCGTCGCCGACGACCTGGAGCTCGTCCGGGGTCTCGGCCTCGTAGCCGAGCAGGATGGCGCCGTCGGTCGTCATCGCGTCGATCGCTCCGCTGCGCACCTGCTCGACGCATTCGGAGTAGGTATCGAAGCCGCGACCGATGCCACCTTCGGCCTCGATCTGCTCAAGCGACGTGGATCCCGTGACCGAGCAGACCTCGACGCCTTCGACGTCGTCGACGCCGGTGATGTCTTCCGCGTCCTCTTCGCGGACCAGGAGCTGCTGGCCGGTGACGTAGTAGGGGCCCATCTGACCGACGATGGCCTGTCGCTCCGGCGTGATCGAGTACGACGCGAGCACGAGGTCGACCCGATCCTGCTGCAGGAACGGTTCGCGGTTGTCGGAGATGGTCTCCTCCCACGTGATGCTGTCTTCGGGGATTCCCAGCTGTCCGGCGATGTACTTGCCGAGCTCGATGTCGAAGCCGGTCGGCACCTCGTCTCCGGCACCTTGGAATCCGATGCCGGGCTGGTCGGTCTTCACCCCGATGGTGATCTCGCCAGCGTCGGCGTACTCCGCCATCTGCGAGCCTTCGGGGAAATCAGGGTTCTCGACGACCTCGACCTCGGGGCCGCCGGACTCGTCGTCCTCACCGGCCTCGCCACAGGCAGGCAAGGCCAGGGCGAAGGCTCCGAGAACTGCAAGAGTCGCGCGGGTCTTTGATCTCATGGGATGTGCCTCTCCTCAGTGCGTGAGAATCTTGCTCAGGAAGTCTTTGGCTCGGTCGGACTGTGGGTTGGTGAAGAACTCGTCAGGGGTGTTCTGCTCGACGATCGCGCCGTCGGCCATGAAGACCACGCGATTGGCCGCCGTGCGGGCGAAACCCATCTCGTGGGTGACGACGACCATCGTCATGCCCCGCTCGGCGAGGTCGACCATGACGTCGAGAACTTCCTTGATCATCTCTGGGTCGAGGGCCGACGTGGGCTCGTCGAAGAGCATCACGATCGGCTCCATCGCAAGCGCTCGGGCGATCGCGACCCGCTGCTGCTGACCGCCGGAGAGCTGGGCCGGGTACTTGCTCGCCTGATCGGCCACGCCGACCCGGTCGAGCAACGCGTGTGCTCGCTCCCGGGCCTCCTTGGCCGGCCGGCGCTTCACCTTGATCGGCCCGAGCGTGACGTTTTCGAGCACTGTCTTGTGGGCGAAGAGGTTGAACGCCTGGAAGACCATTCCCACCTCTGCCCGGTGCCTGGCGAGTTCCTTGCCCTCGTCAGGGAGCGGCTTGCCACCCAGCCGGATCTCACCCTTTTGGATTGGCTCCAGGCGGTTGATCGCACGGCACAGCGTCGACTTGCCCGATCCCGACGGCCCGATCACGACGATCACCTCGCCGCGCGCGACGTCGAGGTTGATGTCCCTGAGCACGTGCAGATCGCCGAACCACTTGTTGACGGCGGCAAGTTTGACAAGCGGGCCAGAGTCAGCAGGCGGGTCGACGACTGAGGATTCCTCCGCAGTCATGCACGCAACCTAGCGGACATCCCCGGCTACCGGCAGGGGTCTCAAAGGTAACGAATGGATTGCAGCGTCCGGCACAGTGGAGGCATGAACGCTTTCGATCCTGCTATACATCGCGCTACCGAGCTGGCCCGGGCTCACCTCGATTCGTTACCAAAACGCCGAGTATGGCCGCGGGAGTCGTACGAGGACATCCTCGAGCGCGGTACGCAGCCGTTGCAGGACGATCCGATCGCTCCGGAGGCGGTCGTCGACGAGCTCGCCGATTGGGTCGATCCGGGCCTGACGGCGACGCCGGGCAGCCGGTTCTACGGTTTCGTGATCGGTGGCGTGGTCCCCGCGGCACTCGCGGCCGACTGGCTGACGTCGACGTGGGATCAGAACGCCGGACTGCTGTCCGTCGCCCCGGCGGCAGCGGCGGCGGAGACCGTGGCGAGTGGCTGGCTGCTGGATCTTCTCGGGCTGCCCCCGATGGCGGCCGTGGGTTACGTGACCGGCGGCACGGTCGCCAACTACGCCGGCCTCGCCGCGGCGAGGCAGGAGGTGCTGGAGCGGGTCGGCTGGGATGTCAACCGCCAGGGTCTCTCGGGCGCGCCGCCGATCCGGGTCATCGTGGGCGCCGATCGGCACGGGACGGTCGACATCGCCGTGCGTTACCTCGGCCTCGGTCTCGACTCGATCGTGGCGATCCCGTCCGACGACGAGGGCCGGATCGACCCGGATGCGCTGGTGGCCGAGCTGAGTCGCAGCAGTGGTCCGACGATCGTGTGCCTCCAGGCCGGCGAGGTCCACACCGGCGCCTTCGACCCGTTCCCGGTGGCGATCGAGGCCGCCCATGCGTCGGGTGCCTGGGTGCATGTCGACGGGGCCTTTGGCCTCTGGGCCCGGGCGAACGAGACGACGCGGCACCTCGCCGAGGGCGTCGAGGCCGCCGACTCGTGGGCGACCGACGCCCACAAGACGCTGAACGTGCCGTACGACTGCGGTGTCGCGATCGTCCGTGACCGCGAGGCGCAGCTGGCCGCGTTCGGCTCGCGGGCGGCCTATTTGATGGGCAGCGAGGCGCCCGAGCCCAGCGACACCGTCCCGGAGCTGTCCCGGCGCGCTCGCGGCTTCACCGTGTGGGCGGCGCTCCGGAGCCTGGGCCGCCGCGGCGTTGCCGACCTCGTACGGAACCTGGACGAGCGGGCCACCCAGATGGCCGACGGGGTCCGGGCCATCCCGGGCGCGGAGGTGCTCAACGACGTCGTGTTCACCCAGGTGATGGTCGCGTTCGGCGACGACGAGACGACCGAAGAGGTCGGGCGGCGGCTGCTCGTCGACGGTACGGCGGTCGTGACGCCGTCGCAGTGGCGCGGCCGGGCCGTACAACGCATCTCGATCAGCAACTGGTCGACCACGCCCGACGACGTGGACCAGACCGTCGAAGCGCTGCGCCGGATCGCTGCCGAGGTCCGGGGCGGCTGACGCTGCCGCAACGCTGGCGGTAGCGCGGGTGCGTGCGGCGGGCCGGGA
>JALDXR010000433.1:0-3826 GCA_032154865.1 Nocardioidaceae bacterium | reverse complement strand
GGCAGTCCGGGATACGTTGGCGAGATGGGTGACGCACCGGATCGTCAGGAGTTGCTGACCGCTCTCACGACCGAGCACTTCACCCTGCAGGGCGCGAGAGCGCAGACGGCGAGCGAGAGCGCCTCCCGTACGTCGCTGTTCATCCTCTCGGTCTCGAGCACGCTGGTCGCGCTGGGATTTCTCGGCCAGGGCTCGCAGGGTGGTCGGACGTTCGACGTGTTCGCGCTCATCGTGCTGCCCACGCTCTACCTGCTCGGCGTCTTCACGTTCGTACGGGTGGTCGAGTGCGGTGCGGAGGACTACCGGTACGGCGTTGCCATCAATCGCATCCGCCACTACTACAAGCAGATCGCCGGTGACCAGGCGAGGCTGTTTCTGCTGTCGGGTCACGATGACGGGCGTGGCGTGTTCGCCAATGCCGCGGTGCCGGCGGAAGGTCGCAAGCAGTTCCTCACCTTCGCCACGGTCGTCGCGGTCATCAACAGCGTGATCGCCGGAAGCGCCATCGCCATCGCCATCAGCGTGGCCTTCGACGCGCCGCTCGGTGTCGCCGCCGGCGTCGGGGGAGCGGTCGGGCTGGTGTCGTTGGTCTTGCTGCTCAGATCTGCCGATCGCCTGCTGGACAAACGCACCGGCGGCACCGAGTCGATCTTCCCGTCCCCGGACGACGCCTAGACAACCGTCTGACCCGCTCGCCGTTGGGCAGTGTGACGTCTGCGGAATGGGTGGTAGCCCCCATTTCCATGCCGTGCGGTCGACGCTGGGATGGAGATGTGGTGTGCAAGGCGGCCTTCAGGACCAGGTGGGGCCGCCTTGCGGCCACGTGCCCTGGAGCAGGAAGGGGCGAAGGAGGATCGGCGACGTGTTGGTGAAGAAACAGGCTCTCATCGAGTGGTTGGTCAAGAACGGTGATGAGGCGGCGGCCTTTGACATCGAAGGCAGCCACTTCCCGCAGGAGGTAGACACAGACACCGATCGGGAGCTGCTGGCTCAGTATCGGATCGATGTTGATTCCCTTCTCGGACGCGAGTGATCCGTCGGTTGCGGTCCCAGCCTGATGGCGATCAAGTCGTTGAGAAGTGGCTCCTTGTTCAAGTCCTGGGCGCCGTCGTTCGACGACAGCGCCCTCCAGCCGTTGTTGTTCGAGCCGACTCACCAGTCCGTGCTGCATCAGCTGCGGCTGCACGCGCCGGGCGGCGGCAGGATGCTGGACGTCGGCTGTGGAACTGGGCGGCTCCTGCAGTCCGCCGTGCAGCGGTATTCGCTCCTGGTCGGCGTGGATCCCTGCGTCGAGATGCTCGAATCGGCGCGGGCTCGGGCTGCGTCCGACGTCGGCCACCAGCCGAGGTTTGTCGGCGGGAGGGCCGAAGGGTTGCCGTTCGCGGATGGAACCTTCGAGGTCGTGACGTCGACCTTGTCGCTGCGGCACTGGGACGACCCGGCTCGGGGAATGCGCGAACTCGTCCGCGTACTGTCGCCCACGGGGACACTCGTGATTGCCGACGCCGAGCTCGAGTCGCGCCCGGTGCTGAGACGCCGTTGGCGCGTACGGCGTCCGGTCGGTCAGTTGCGGCTGCTGGTCGCTCGGAGCGGGCTCGAGGTCGTCGGTGTGCAGGAGCCCCTCGTGCGTGGTCCGGTTCCGCGCGTCCAGGTGCTGACCGCCCGCCACCGACGCTGATGGTGGCTGCCGCGACGCGCGACGTGTCATGGAGTCCGGTCCCATTTTTTCCGGAACGAATTCTGCGACGCTTGAAGGCGTGACCCGAGAGATGTCAGTGCCGTTGTTCTGGCGGGTATGCGCGATCAACGGCGCCGTGTTCATACTTGGCGCGCTCGTTCTTGTGCTTTCGCCGGCGACGGTCTCCGCGCGCCCGCTTTGGTCCGAGATC
This sequence comes from Nocardioidaceae bacterium, assembly GCA_032154865.1. Lineage (GTDB taxonomy): Bacteria > Actinomycetota > Actinomycetes > Propionibacteriales > Nocardioidaceae > DATFRX01. The sequence goes on along the minus strand of JALDXR010000433.1, from coordinate 1,937 downwards.
GTGGTGCTGTCGATCGGCCTTGCCGTCAGCATGGTGCTCAACGGAATCCTGCTGCGGTCGGTGCTCCACCCGCTGGACCGCCTGACCGGAGTCATGGCAGCCATCGATCTGCGCCAGCCCGGGCAACGGCTGGCCGACGCGGGCTCGGGGCCGGCCCGCCCGCTTGTCGCCGGGTTCAACGAGATGCTGGATCGGCTGGAGGCGGAGCGAGCCACCAGTACGACGCGCGCCCTGCAGGCCCAGGAAGCCGAACGCCAACGCATCGCCCAAGAGCTCCACGACGAAGTCGGTCAAAGCCTCACCGCCGTGCTTTTGGGGCTCAAACAGGCGATCATCCTCGCCCCGCCCGAGGTGGCGGCCGAGCTGGAGCTGGTCCGTAAGACGACCCGAACCAGCCTGGAGGAGGTCCGCCGGATCTCCCAGCACCTGCGCCCGGGCGTGCTCGTCGACCTCGGGTTGCTGAAGTCGTTGTCGAGTCTCTCCAGCGACTTCACGGCGCGGACCGGGGTTGCAGTGCGCCGTGACTTCCGCCCCGGCATTCCCGCCCTTCGGGCCGACTCCGAGCTGGTGATCTATCGCGTCGCCCAGGAGGCTCTGACGAACGTGGCCCGGCATGCCCAAGCGAGCTCGGTCGAGCTGGGGATCTCCCGCCGCGAAGACAGCCTCGTTCTGCGGGTGTCCGACGACGGAGTCGGCTGTTCCGGCGCGAACGTCGGTGCCGGGATCCAAGGCATGAAGGAGCGAGCCCAGATGGTCGGTGGCGCCCTGGAGCTGCGCCAACGTAGCGGCGGCGGCACCGAGGTGCGACTCGAGATCCCGATCACGGACCCGCCGCGATGACGGTCCGCATCCTGCTCGCCGACGACCACGGTCTGGTCCGAGCCGGGCTTCGCCGCGTCCTTGAGGCCGAACCCGACCTCACCGTCGTCGCGGAGGCCGCGGACGGCGCCGAGGCGGTGGAACTGGCCCGTACCTCAGTTCCTGATCTCGCTGTACTGGACGTCTCCATGCCTCGCATGACCGGCCTCCAGGCCGCTCGCGAGATCTCCCGCCGCGCCCCTGCGATGCGCATCCTCATGCTGTCCATGCACGACAACGAGCAGTACTTCTTCTCCGCGCTGCAGGCCGGGGCGAGCGGCTACGTGCTCAAGTCGGCGGCCGACGAGGACCTGGTCGCCGCCATTCGCGCCGCGATGCGCGGTGAGCCCTTCCTCTACGCCGGAGTCGCCAGCACCCTCGTACGTGACTTTCTCGACCGGCTGCGCCGCGGCGAGCGGATGCCGAACGCCGTCCTGACTCAGCGAGAGGAAGAGGTGGTGAAGCTGATCGCCGAAGGCCACTCCTCCAAGGAGATCGCCGCGACACTGGTGATCAGCGTCAAGACCGTGGAGCGGCACCGGGCCAACATTCTCGCCAAGCTGGGCATGCGCGACCGGACCGAGCTCACCCGTTACGCGATCCGGGCCGGCCTGATCGAGCCCTGACGTGAACGGTTGCCGGTCGCCGTTCTGTCTTAGCCGATGGGCTGCTTGGGCTGCTCCTGTTGTCGTTGCTGGCCGGCGCCGATAGCGGTGGAGAGGCCGGTTCGGATGCCTACCGTCATGCCGACGGCGATTCCGAGGTATGTGCCGGCCTTGGCGAGGACGTAGCCGTAGAGGAAGTTGTCGTTGCCCGTGATGGCGAAGATGGCGGTGTCCGCGAGACTGCCGATGATAAAGCCGCCGATCATTCCGATGGCGGCACCGACGCCGCCGCCGATGGTCGCGAGGAAGAACCCCTTCCAGGCGGCCTCGGTCCTTGACTCAGCACTCATCTGTCCTCCTCGCCAACGCGCCTGCCGGGAGGGTCACGCCCGACGCCGCGTGCTGCCGACGATGTGGTGTGTCAGGCCTGGCGGTGGTCCCGCTAGATTTAAATCTACTGATCTAATAGAGATA
>JALDXR010000045.1:0-13146 GCA_032154865.1 Nocardioidaceae bacterium | reverse complement strand
GGACGGTGCATGCTTCACCATTCTCGTGCAGGAGGGAAGATCGTCCCTCCACGAGAGGAATCGACCGACGCGATCCTGATACCAGGTCGTTACGGCTCTTGCGTGCCTGGGCCGCCAGGTCCTGGGGTAGCGTGCAGGGGTGGCGAGGGCCGCCGCGACTCGTCAACGCCAGTGAAGCTGGGCTCGGTCTTTGGAGGAGTCCGTCGATGGGATCGCCGAGGAGCCTCGGCCCCGACCTCGTGATCGCGGGCGCGGCGCGCAGTGGAACGTCCTACCTGGCGGCCGTACTGGGTTCGCACCCCGACGTCGACGCGGGCGCGGTGAAGGAGCCCAACTACTTCAGTCGCGAGCACGGCCGCGGCCCGGGTTGGTACGACGACCTCTACCAGCCGCGCCGCGACGGCCTGCTCCGGCTCGACGGCAGCATGTCGTACACCTTCCCCCACTTCCCCGAGGCGATCCCGCGGCTGGCCGCCGAGGCGCCGAAGGCGCTGGTGATCTACTCGGTACGAGACCCGTTAGTCCGCACGCTCTCGCACTACCAGCTCCATCGCGACTACTTCGGCATCGAGGCCGCGCAGAACTTCGGCGAGGCGCTGGCCAGCAACCCGGTCTACATCGGGACGAGTGAGTACGACCACTGGATCTCGCTGCTCTACGAGCACTTTCCGGCCGACCAGGTGCTGCTGGTGCCGTTCGACATCGTGACCCGGCAGGCGCTCGATGTCGCCGCTCTGGTGTGCGAGACGGTCGGCCTGTCGCCGCCTGCGACCGATGTCGCGCTAGAAGCCGACGCCCATCGCAACGAGGTCGTCGAGTTCCGCAGCGGCGCCGTCAAGTGGACCCGGCGGTTGGTGAAGCGGAGTGGTGCCTACCCCTGGGTCCGGCGTACGGTCGGGACCGATCGGTTACGTCGAATGCGGTCTCGTATGACGCGGAAGGTGACGGCGGAGGGGATGGACGAAGCCCTGGCGACGTGTGGACCGGCGCTGCGAGGCCAGCTCAGCGCCATGCATCGGGCGAGCCAGACGGCGGTGGTCGCTGGCCTACGGGCCCAGGATGCGAGGCTCGGTCTGGACTGGGCGACGGTGTGGCAGCGAAGTTGCCCGAGCGGTGAGCCCCCGGCGCTCGCCACGTTGAGCGACGGCTCGTGAGTAGGGCGGCCGACAGCATCTCCGGGGGCGACATGCAGGCACCTTCCGACGTCGACGGACTGCTCGACGTCGCGGGTCGGCTCTGGCCGACTCCGGCGACGGTCCAGCTCGTACGCGATGCGCGACAGCCCACCCGGACCGCCCGCGACTGGCTGATCCTGCCGTCGCTGCGTCGCCCGTGGCTGCTGTTGCCGGCCTGGAGCGCCACGGCGGCCGACGCACTGCTGCGCGACGATCACGGTCAGCGGAGTCCCCAGATCGTGCACGCCCTGGCGCTGTTGCACCGGCAGCGGATGCTGGCCCGGATGCCGCTGCCGAGGCTGCGGGTGTCGTCGGTGGACACCGCCGACACCATCGAGGCCGAGCTGAACCGGATCCTGCACACGTCGTCCGACGTGGTCGTCCGGCTGGGGCGACGCCGGTGGAACCGCTCGGTGGTGCTGCGTCCGCTCGACGCGACCGGTCGCACGCTGGCCTTCGTGAAATCGGCATCGAGCAAGTCGGGAGCCGACGCCCTACGACGAGAGCGCACGCATCTGCGCCGCGTGGCGGAGCTGAACCCCAGCCTGGTGGAGTGGCCCGAGGTTCACTATCACGGGTCCTGGCGTGGCCTGGATCTGCTGGCGCTGTCGCCGTTGGTCGGAGACGCCTCGACCAAGACCCTCTCCCGAGCGCCGTCGGCGGCGATCCGGGCCCTTGCGCTGTCGGCCGAGCAGGATCCGCAGCCTCTGGCCGACACCGAGCTGAGCGAGCACTTGAGCGCGGGCGTCGAGGGACTGAGCGACTCGGTGCAGCGCAGCCAGCTCCGTGGCGCCCTCGACCTCACGATGTCGCGGCTCGGCCAGGTCAAGGTTCCGGTCGGCTGCTGGCACGGCGACTGGGTCCCGTGGAACATGACGTCGAGCGGCGATCGCATCCTGCTGTGGGACTGGGAGCACTTCGCCGAGGGGGTTCCGCTCGGACTCGACGGCGTCCACTATCGCGCCCAGCAGCTGCGGATGTTCAAGGGCACCGACCGCCGGGTCGAGGACCGTTGGGTACGGGAGGCGACCGAGTGGCTGCTCAACACGTTCCAGCTGTCGATGCCGGAGATCCGGGCGACGCTCCTCGCGTACTTGCTCGAGATCAACCTGCGCTACCTCCGCGACCGTGAGGAGGACCCCCGAGGCATCCCGCCGCGGGAGGGCTGGGGACTGTCACTCGTCGGGCGGCTGACCGCGGAGCTGAGCTGATGGCGCCGTTGCGCATCCTGCACGTGAGCGAGGTGCACTGGGGCGGTGTCGTGACGCTGCTCGACCACTTCGTCGCCGAGCAGGCACGCGCCGGGCACGAGGTGCATGTGCTCGCGCCGGACGGCATGCGTACGCTTCCCGGCGCCGACCAGCGCACCTGGCGGCTCGATCGGGGCCGGCCCTGGTCGGTCGGACCGGCGCTGCTCGACCTGCGCCGGGCCGTCAAGGAGATCCGGCCGGATGTCGTCCATCTGCACTCGTTCGTCGCGGGTCTGCTCGGCCGCCTGCCATTCCCTCGAACGCTCGTCGCTCGCGCTGACCCCGCGACAGCCGTCGTGTATCAACCGCACGCCTGGTCGTTCGACCTGTTCACCCGCCGGTCGGTCGGCAACGCGGTCCGGCGCTGGGAGTCGCGGGCGGCCCGGTCCACTGACGTCCTCGTCGCCAACTGCGACGACGAGATCGCCGAAGGCCGCTCGATCGGGATCCGGACCCCGGCCCGGGCACTGGGCGTCGCGGTCGACGTCGATCGGTTCCGTCCCGTCGACTCGGCGGAGCGCGACGCCTATCGCGCCCAGCTCGGCATCGACGCGAAGCACATCCTGCTCTGCCTCGGCCGACTCGTCCGCCAGAAGGGCCAGGATCTCCTGCTCCCCGCGTGGGAGCGGTCCCGGCCGGCCGACACCGCACTGGTCCTGGTGGGTCCCGGCGACACCGGGCCGCTGGAGTCGCTGGCGCCGACCCAGTGGGGCGAGACGGTCGTCGCGGTGGGAGAGCACGACGACGTACGACCCTGGCTGTGGGCCTGCGACGCGCTGATCCTGCCGTCGCGCTACGAGACAGTCGCGCTCGTTGTCGCCGAGGCGATGTCGTGTGGGCGTCCGGTGATCGCCACGGCCGTCAACGGTGCTCGCGACACCATCCTGGGCGGATCCCTGCCGGGTGCCGGCGCCGTCGTCGAGCTGACGGACATGGACGGGCTGATCGAGCAGGCCACGCGCCGGCTGGACGACCACGAGCTGTGGTCCGCCGAGGCTGCTGCCGGCCGGCAACGGGCCGAGGTCCTCTTCTCGCCGCCCCAGGTCGCCGATCGTCTCGAGGCCGCTTATCGTGACGCCATCGGTCGCCCCTCAGGCAGAGCTGACGGAAGGGGAGATATTTGGCAAAGATAGCTGCCACCCTGCCCAACTTCCTCGTCGTCGGCGCGGCGCGGTCGGGCACGACCGGACTGGTCGAGGGACTGCGGTCGCATCCTCGGGTGTTCGTGACCGACCCCAAGGAGCCGCACTATTTCGCCCTGCACGACCAGACGCCGGACTTCGCGGGTCCGGGTGATGCGCACACGATCAACCGGGTCGCCGTCACCGACCGGGACGGCTATCTCGGCCTCTATCCCACGAGTCCGCACGACTACCTCGCACTGGGCGACGGCAGCGTCTCGACGCTCTATTACTACGAGCGCGCGCTGCCCGAGGTGGTCGCGATGAACCCCGACATGCGGCTGGTCGCGCTGCTGCGAGAGCCGATCGCCCGGGCGTACTCCAGTCATCAGTACATGCGGGCTCGCGGCTTCGAGCCGTACGAGGACTTCCTCCAAGCCGTCGACGACGAGCCGCGCCGCAAGGCCGACAATTACCACCACCTGTGGCACTACACGTCGATGAGCTTCTACGCCGACACGGTGGCCGCGCTCCAGAAGGCGGTGCCGCCCGAGCAGCTCGGCATCTGGTTCTACGACGACCTCGACCGCGACTACGAAGGCACCGTCCGCGAGGTGCTGCGATTCCTCGACGTGCCGCCGGCCGAGGGGGAGGCCGAGGGAGTGCCTCGGGTGAACATCTCCGGCCGGCCGCGCTTCGCGCCGGTGCAGAAGGCGCTGTGGTGGGCGACCCGGCACGATGTGCTGCGGCGCGGAGTCAAGCGGGTCACGACCTATCGGTTCCGGGAGCGGATCCGGCGGCTCACGCTACGTGGCGGTGGCGTGCCGCCCGAGGCCGTGGAGCGGCTGCGACCGATGTTCGCCGAGGATCTGGCTCGGCTCCGGGACCTGCTGCCGCCCGACGCCGAGCTGCCGGCCTGGCTGCGCGAGGCGTGACGATGCGGATCCTGCAACTGCACAACCACCACGCCAGCCTCGGCGGGGCGATGGAGGTGCTCGCGCACGAGGCCGATCTGCTGTTCGAGGCCGGTCACGCCGTCACGCAATACACCCTGCCGGCCGCCGAGGAGATGGGCCTGTCGGCACTCCGCGCCGGCGCGAAGGCGGTGTGGAACCGGGAGGCGGCCGCCGAGGTCGAGCGCCGGATCGACGACTTCAAGCCGGATGTCGTCCACGTCCACACGCCGTTTCCCCTGATGTCCCCGTCGGTGTTCCGAGCGGCGTACGGCAAGGGCGTGCCGGCGGTGACGACCCTCCACAGCTATCGCTACTCGTGCGTGGCGGGCACCTGCTGGCGCGACGGCGACCTGTGTGAGGACTGCGTCGGCAAACGGCTGAAGCTGTCCGGCGTCCGGCATCGCTGCTATCACGACAGCGTCGGAGCCTCCGGGGCGTTGACGCTCGGCCTGGTCGTGCATCGGGCCACCGGTACGTTCCACCGCTGTGTCGCCCGCTACCTCACGCTCACCGACTTCTCGCGGCGACTGCTGATCCGGGACGGCTTCCCCTCGGACCGGATCGTGGTCAAGCCCAACTCGGTGCCCGACCCGGGATTCACGCCGGAGGCGCGGACCGACGAGCGGCGGCTGGTCTTCGCCGGGCGGCTGATCGGCATCAAGGGCATCCAGACGCTGCTCGATGCCTGGGTCAAGGTGCCTCCGGGCATGAAGCTCGTCATCGCGGGCGACGGGCCGATGCGGTCGGTCGTCGAGGAGCGAGCGGCCGGCGATCCGACGATCGAGTACGTCGGCTGGGTGGGTGAGTCCGATGTTCTCGAGCTGATGGCCGGCGCCGAGGCCGTGATCGTGCCGTCGGAGTGGTACGAAGGGCTGCCGCTGGTGATCTTGCGGAGCCTCGCGGTCGGCACGCCGGTCGTCGTGTCCGATCTCGACAACTTCAGCGAGGACGTGATCGCCGACGAGGTCGGCTGGGCGTTTCGGGTCCGGGACGCGGGCGATCTGGCGGCCACGCTGGCGAGCCTGGTGGCCGACCCCGAGCTGGCCCGCTCGCGTCGAGCCGCCGCTCGGCAGTCCTACGAGGCCCGCTACTCGCCCCCCTCCGACCTCCGCCGCCTCGAAGAGGTCTACCGCTCGGTCACCGCCTGACCCGCGCTCGTCCGCCCCGTATGGCCCGCTCGTCCGCCCCGTATGGCCCGACGATCCGCCCCGTATGGCCCGCTCATCCGCCCCATATGGCGCGTTCATCCGCCGCATTTGGCCCGACGATCCGCCACTCGTGGTGCGCTGCGGTCGCCCGATCGGCCATGCGCGATGATGAGCCGGTGACTGAGACGACTCCATTCGACGACGACCACGCACTCGCCGCCTGGCTGGCGACCGAAGCCGGCAAGCGACTCCTGGAGGTCCGGGCCGGCGGCCTGGAGGGCAAGGAGCTCAAGGACGCCGGTGATCTGGCCAGCCACGAGCTGCTGATGGAGCTGCTCGCGAAGCATCGGCCGGACGACGCCGTACTCAGCGAGGAAGGCAAGGACGACGTGTCGCGGGTCAGCGCGTCGCGGGTCTGGATCATCGATCCGCTCGACGGGACCCGGGAGTTCTCCGAACCGCCGCGAGACGACTGGGCCGTCCACGTGGCGCTGTGGCAGGCGGGCGACTTGGTCGCGGGTGCCGTGGCCCAGCCGGCGCTGGGGGAGACGTTCGACACTGGGGAGCCGCCGCCGATACCCGACGTTGCCGCCGATCGGCCCCGGATCGCGGTGAGCCGTACTCGGCCGCCGGAGTTCGTCGAGGAACTCGCCGAGGAGATCGGTGCCGACCTGGTCCCGATGGGATCGGCGGGGGTGAAGGTGATCTCTGTCGTACGCGGTGTGACCGACGCCTATGTCCATGCGGGCGGCCAGTACGAGTGGGACTCGGCGGCGCCGGTCGCAGTCGCGCGCGCGGCGGGGCTGCACACGAGTCGGGCCGACGGGAAGGCGTTGGAATACAACCGCTCCGACCCGCTGCTGCCCGATCTCCTCGTATGCCAGCCGTCCTTGGCCCAGACCATCGGGGACTTCGTGACGGCGAAGGGCGTCGTCTAGCAACGTGAGCACACTGCTGCTGCGCGGCGGTCGGCCGTGGGGTCGCGACGAGCCGGCGGACATCGTGGTCGAGGACGGAGGGATCGCCGCGATCGGCCCGGCTCTCGATGTCGGGACCGATGCCGAGGCGCTCGATGTCGCCGATCGGCTCGTCCTGCCTGGCCTCGGCGACGCCCACTGTCATCTCGACAAGACGTTGTACGGCGATCCCTGGGTGCCGCACCCGGCGGGTGACGCGCTGGCGGACCGGATCGGCACCGAGCGCCGCCGCCGATCGGAGCTGGGCATTCCCGATGTCGAGCGGATCGTCGCCCTGCTGGAGACCATGGTGGCCGCTGGTACGACCGCGGCACGTAGCCATGTGGACATCGCCCCCGAGCTCGGTCTGAGCGGTGTCGAGGCCGTACGCGAGGCCATCGGACGCATGGACGGCCGGATCGACGTGCAGCTCGTCGCGTTCCCGCAGTACGGCATCCTCGGCGAGCCGGGTACGGCGGAGCTGATGGGTCGGGCCCTCGACGATGGCGTCGAAGCCGTTGGAGGCATCGACCCGGCGGGGATGGACGGCGATCCCGTACGCCATCTCGACGTCGTCTTCGGCCTGGCCGAGCGACACGGCGCGCTGATCGACATCCATCTCCACGACGGCGGGTCGCTCGGCGTGTGGCAGCTCGAACTGATCTGCGAGCGGACCCGGGTGTCGGGGATGCAGGGCCGGGTAACTGTGAGCCATGCGTACGCGTTGGGCCAGGCCGCAGTGTCGGAGCAGGCCCGCGTCGCGGAGTTGTTGCACGACTGCGGTGTCACGATCACGACCGCCGCGGTCTACGACTTCCCGGTGGCGCCGGTGAAACGACTGCGGGCCGCCGGCGCCAATGTCGCCTGCGGACACGACGGCATTCGCGACCTCTGGGGTCCGTACGGCACCGGTGACATGCTCGATCGGGCCATGCATCTGGCGTACCGCAGCACCTTCCGCCGCGACGACGACATCGAGCTGGCACTCGACGCGGCGACCCGGGGCGGGCAGGTCGCGTTGGGACTGCGGCCGGGCGCGGCGGCTGGCGAGGACGCTGCACCGATTGCGGTGGGCGATCCGGGAGATCTCGTGGTGCTGCGAGCGAGTACGCCGGCTGAGGCCGTCGTCACCCGGCCGCCGCGAGAGGTCGTGGTCAAGGGCGGCCGGGTGGTGGCCCGTGAGGGCGCGGTCGTCTGACAAGCGTGCGGCGCGTGCGGCTGCCTGTGGATAGCCGGCCATTATCCACAGAATTGATTTCGGCTAATCAATTTCGGACAAGAATCTCTACGATCCGGCATCTCGAAAGGCTTGAAATTAATGGGAATCTGGTCTTGCTATTTCTTGAGTAGGGAATAGAATCGAACACGTGTTCGATCACGAGTGGACGAGCTGCCTTAATGACACCGTCGGCCGGGCGGGTGGGTTCGACCTGTCCGAGGCGTCGACGGATCAGCTGCGCGAGCTCCTGGTCGGCATCCAGCATGACGTCGATAGGTTGCAGGCTCTGCAGGCCCGAGCCGTCACGGAGTTCGAGTCCCGTGATGGACATCGGGCCGACGGGTGCGCGTCGATGGCCGCCTGGTTGCGCCGCAAGCTCCGCCTGTCCGGGTCGGAGACCCGGCTCCGCCGACGGGCCGCCGCCGCGCTCGTCCAGCTGCCGGAGGTGAAGGCGGCAGTCGAGGCTGGCCGGATCAGGCCGGCCCATGTCGAGGTCTTCGCCACTGGTGTGCATCGGCTCGGCCCCAAGGTCGTTCGGGAGCATCAGCACTTACTGCTTCCGGTCGCCGAGACCTGCGATCCGGCTGAGCTGCGGACCGCGCTGGACCGGCTGCGCGACACGATCGACCCGGACGCCGCGGACCGGGATTGGGTCCATGCCCAGGAGAAGTACGATTTCAGCCTGCGACGAGTGGGACACGGGTTCGACGTGTCCGGCTACCTCGATCCCGAGACCGGGGCCAAGCTCAAGCAGGTCCTCGACTCGGTGTCGGCTCCGGCCGGGGCGGATGATCGGCGACCGATCGCGCAGCGTCGCGTGGAAGGACTGCATGGCCTTGTCAATGCGATCCTCGACAGCGGACTGCCGAGTGACAAGGGCGTGCGGCCGCATCTGGCCGTCACCGTTGGACTCGACACGCTCAAGAAGGCGGTTCGCGGCGACCGGACCTCGTCGGCTCCTCCGGCGTTTCTGGCCGGCTACGGTTCGATCGGCCGCGATCTGCTGTCCCGATTGGCCTGTGACGCGACGCTCTCGGTGGTCTTGACCGAGACCACCGATGGGGCCGGTCGCCGCCCCTATCGGCATGTGCTCGACGTCGGACGGATCGAGCGTCTCGCCACCGCGAGGCAGCGGCTGGCGATCCTGATCCAGCAGGGCTTCCGGTGCGCCAATCCTGGCTGTGCCAGCACCTACCTAGAGATCCACCACATCGTGTCCTGGCTCGACGGCGGCCCGACGGACATGCACAACCTGGTCGGCCTCTGCGTCGGCTGCCACCATCTCGTCCACGCGGGCCTGCTGCGCTGTCGACGCGACGACGATGACGACGTCGTCTTCTACACGCGCGATGGCACGCTGATCGAGGACGAACGACGTCGCATACTTGGCGAGCTCGATCGCAACCTCGATCCACCAGGCGCCGCCGCTTGATTGGCGGCCTCGTCGGAGCGGCTGGACGACTGAGCGGCTGGAATGCTGTGCGGCTGGACGACTAAGCGGCTGGAAGGCGGAGCGGCTGGAATGCTGTGCGGCTGGAAGATCGTGGCGGTTACTTTGTTGATTGCTCTGGCAAGTGTTGCTTGTCTCGGAAGGGCGTAGGAGCAGCGGAGGGATCCATGAACGTCGCGGTCATCGGCACCGGAAACATCGGCAGAACCCTGGGCCGGGCCTTCGCCCGCTCGGAGATGGACGTGCGACTCGGCTCGCGTGACCCGGCCGGGTCGGACGAGGCCGCCGATGGCAGCGGTGCTCAGGTCGTCACAGTCGACGAGGCACTCGACGGCGCCGACGTCGTGCTCGTCGCGGTGCCAGGTGGCCGGGTCGTGGACTTCCTGCGCGAGCATGCCGGCGCGCTCGACGGCACGCTGATCATCGACTCCGCGAACCGGGTTGGTCAGCCTGTGGTCAACAGCGCCGCTGACGTCGCCGAGCTGGTTCCCGGGGCTCGCTATGCGCGGGCGTTCAACAGCTACGCCTGGGAGGTCTTCGACCGACCGGAGTTCAACGGCCAGCGGGCGGACCTCATTTATACCTCCGAGGACGCCGATCGCGCGGTGGTGGAGCAACTGATTGAGGCTGTGGGACTTCGGCCGATGTGGCTCGGCCCCGGCCAGGCCGACGTGCTGGACACCGCGTTGCGGCTGATGTTCTCGCTGTTCACTCGCTACGGCCGCCGCACCGCGATGCGTTTCCTCACCGAATGAGTCCGGCTGTCCGCGGGCCGCGCTAATCTGGCGAGGCACCCCCTCTCCCTTGTGGATTGGGGGTCGAAGTGCTGTCCACCGATGGATCTGGAGATGACGAGGGCGTCATGAATCTGGCGGGATTGGCCACCCTGATCGGCCGCGAACCCACGCTGTCGGCCGCAATCGCCGACGGTCGCGCGGGCCTGTCCGCACTCGATCTCACCGCACCGCCCGCACTGCGGCCGTTCCTCGCGGCGACATTGGCGGCACCAGCGGAGGGCCCGGGCCGGACCGTGCTGGTTGTCACCGCGACCGCCCGGGAGGGCGAGGAGCTGACCGACGCCCTCGCTGACCTGCACGATCCGAGCGAGGTTGCCTACTACCCGGCCTGGGAGACGTTGCCGCACGAGCGGCTGTCGCCCCGATCCGACACGGTTGGGCGCCGGCTCGCTGTGCTTCGTCGCCTCGTACATCCGAAGGCCGCCGATGGTGACACCGGCGCCGGGCCGGTGCGGATTCTGGTGGCTCCGGTGCGATCGGTTCTGCAACCGCAGGTCAAGGGCCTCGCCGACCTCGAGCCGGTGGAGCTCGCCGTCGGTGACGAGGTCGAGCTGGACGACGTCGTACGACGGCTCGCTGGCGCGGCGTACCACCGGGTCGACCTGGTCGAGCGGCGCGGCGAGTTCGCCGTACGCGGTGGCATCGTCGACGTCTTCCCGCCGACCGAGGAGCACCCGATCCGGGTGGAGTTCTGGGGCGACACGGTCGAGGAGATCCGGTCGTTCGCCGTCGCCGACCAGCGCTCGCTCGACGCCGTTGAACGGCTGTGGGCGCCGCCGTGTCGCGAGTTGCTGCTCACCGACGACGTACGCGATCGGGCTCGGACGCTGGCTCGACAGCATCCGGAGCTCCACGACCTGTTCGGCAAGCTGGCCGAGGGACATGCCGTGGAGGGCATGGAGTCGCTGGCGCCGGTTCTGGTCGACGAGATGGAGATGCTCACCGACCTGCTTCCGGACCAGTCGGCGATCGTGGTGTGCGATCCGGAGCGAGTACGCGCTCGCTCTCACGATCTGGTCGCGACGAGTGCGGAGTTCCTCCAGGCGTCGTGGGCGGCTGCCGCGACCGGCGGCGAGGCGCCGATCGACCTCGAGGCGGCGGCCTACCATCCCCTGGCCGACGTGCGGCTGAGTGCGCTCGCGGCCAGGCATCTGTGGTGGAGCACTTCACCGTTCGGACTCGACCCCGTCGGCATCGACGGCCCCGGATCCGACACCAGCGGGACGCCGTACAGCCAGGGAGCAGCCGCCGAGGACTCCGCCCAGGAAGCAGCCGCGGAGCCGCAGCGCACCGTGACCGGCGAGATCGTCCGTATTGACATCGATCCTTCGATCGGCGCGGTCGAGACCCGAGCCCTGCCCTACGAACTGGCGCCGGCCTATCGCGGCGACACCGAGCAGGCGATCGTCGACATCCGGAAGTGGCTGGCCGGCCGGCATCGAGTCGTCCTCGTGACACCAGGTCCCGGGCAGGCCGAGCGGCTCGTCGAGGTGCTCGCCGAGCACGACCTGGCCGCCCGGCGGCACGACGGCGACCTCACTGATGACATCGAGCAGTCCGCCGACAGCGTCGTCCATGTCGTCACGGGCAACCTCGCCCACGGCTTCGTGTCCGACCCGCTCGGCTTGGTGCTGCTGACCCACGACGACCTGGTCGGCCAGCGCGCCACCGCGTCCAGGGACGAGCGCCGGATGCCGTCGCGTCGCAAGCGACAGGTCGATCCACTCGAGCTCAAGCCCGGCGACTACATCGTCCACGAGCAGCACGGCGTCGGACGCTACGTCGAGATGGCGCAACGCACCGTCCACGGCGCCACCCGCGAGTACCTCGTCGTCGAGTACGCCGCGAGCAAACGTGGCCAGCCGCCGGACCGGCTGTACGTCCCGACCGACCAACTCGACCAGGTCACCCGTTACGTCGGCGGCGAGCACCCGTCCCTCGACCGGCTCGGCGGCGCCGACTGGGCCAAGCGCAAGGGCAAGGCGCGTCGGGCGGTGCGGCAGATCGCCGGCGAACTGATCAAGCTCTACGCCGCTCGACAGGCCACGCCCGGTTACGCGTATGGCGCCGACACTCCGTGGCAGCGCGAGCTCGAAGACGCCTTTCCGTACGTCGAGACGCCCGACCAGCTCTCCACGGTCAACGAGGTCAAGCGCGACATGGAGCGGGCCGTCCCGATGGACCGGCTGGTGTGCGGCGACGTGGGTTACGGCAAGACCGAGATCGCCGTACGTGCCGCGTTCAAGGCGATCCAGGATGGCAAGCAGGTCGCCATCCTCGTGCCGACGACGCTGCTCGTGCAGCAGCACATGGTCACGTTCGGCGAGCGGTTCGCGCAGTTCCCGGTCAACCTGCGTGCGCTGTCGCGGTTCCAGTCCGACGCCGAGGCCAAGGCGGTGATCGAAGGGCTGCGCGAGGGCACCGTCGACATCGTCATCGGCACCCACCGACTGCTGCAGCCGGAGATCAAGGTCCCGAAGCTGGGCCTGGTCATCGTCGACGAGGAGCAGCGGTTCGGCGTCGAGCACAAGGAGGCGCTCAAGCATCTGCGCGTGGGCGTCGACGTGCTCAGCATGTCGGCGACGCCGATCCCGCGGACCCTGGAGATGGCGGTCACTGGCATTCGCGAGATGTCGACGATCACGACGCCGCCGGAGGAGCGGCATCCGGTGCTGACCTTCGTCGGCGCCTACGAGGACCGACAGGTCACCGCGGCGATCCGGCGCGAGCTGCTGCGTGAGGGTCAGGTGTTCTACATCCACAACCGGGTGCAGAGCATCGGTCGCGTCGTCGATCGGCTGCGGCGTCTGGTGCCCGAGGCTCGGATCACGTCGGCGCACGGCCAGATGGGCGAGCACCAGCTCGAGCAAGTCATGGTCGACTTCTGGGAGAAGCGGTTCGACGTCCTGGTGTGCACCACGATCGTCGAGTCCGGCCTCGACATCGCCAATGCCAACACCCTGATCATCGAGCGGGCCGATCTGCTCGGCCTGTCGCAACTGCATCAGCTGCGCGGCCGGGTCGGACGCGGCAGCGAGCGGGCCTACTCCTACTTCCTCTATCCGCCTGAGGCG
>JALDXR010000432.1:0-3831 GCA_032154865.1 Nocardioidaceae bacterium | reverse complement strand
GGCCTGCTCCGGCTCGCCGTGGGCCACTCGGCGGGTCGGCCACGGGGTGCTCGAGGAGATCGTCCGCAAGGTGCTCCTGACCTACTGGAACACCGTCGCCTTCCACGCGCTCTACGCCAGGACGGCCGGCTGGAAACCGGGCGACGGAGCGCCTCCGGTCGGCGAACGGCCGCTGCTCGACCGATGGCTGGCCTCCCGTACCCAGGCCCTGACCCGGGACGTGACCGACGCGCTGGAGAACTTCGACACCCAGCGGACCGGCGCGTTGATCTCGGCCTTCGTCGACGAGCTGTCCAACTGGTACGTCCGGCGCTCGCGGCGGCGGTTCTGGGACGGCGACCCGGCCGCACTCGCGACGTTGCACGAGACGATCGACGTCCTGACCCGGCTGCTGGCGCCGGTGACGCCGTTCGTGACCGAGCGGGTCTGGCAGGACGTCGTACGCCCGGTCGACCCCGAGGCCGCGGAGTCGGTGCACCTGGCGTCGTGGCCGGAGGTCGACGAGACCCTGCTCGACGCGGACCTCGACGGCCAGATGAACCTGGCCCGGCGGGTCGGCGAGCTGGGCCGAGCCGCCCGGGCCGAGGCGAAGGTACGAACCCGGCAGCCGTTGGCCCGGGCCCTGGTCGGATCGCCGGCCTGGTCGAGCCTGCCGGAAGCGCTCCGCGACGAGGTGGCGACCGAGCTGAACGTCGCCGTCGTCGACTCCCTCGCGGCCGCCGGCGCCGATCTCGTCGAGCACTCGGCGAAGGCCAACTTCCGGGCGCTCGGCAAGCGATTCGGCAAGCAGACGCCGGAGGTCGCGGCGGCGATCGCGGCGGCCGACGCCCGTGCGCTGGCGACCGCGATGAAGGAGTCCGGCCGGGCCACGATCGACGTGGCGGGACGGCCCGAGACGGTCGACGCCGACGAGGTCGTGATCTCGGAGCGGCCCCGGGAGGGCTGGTCGGTAGTCAACGAGCAGGGCGAGACGGTCGCCCTCGACCTGGAGCTGACCCCGGAGCTGGTGCGAGCGGGTCTGGCCCGCGAGGTGATTCGGCTGGTTCAGGAGACCCGGAAGGCCAGCGGCTTCGAGGTGAGCGACCGGGTGGAGCTGTGGTGGGAGGCCGACGGGGAGGTGGCCACCGCGCTGACCGAACACGAGGCGACGATCGCCGACGAGGTGCTGGCCACGTACGTCACGCAGGGTGCCGCCGAGGATTCTGAGCTAGCCGGGCATCACGACACCGACTTGGGGCTGACGATCTGGCTGCGGCGCGTCTGAGGCGAGGTCGGGCGCACGACGGCGCGCAGCCGCGCAGGAAGCGTCAGCGCTGCTGGTGCCGGTCGTCCTCGCCGAGCAGTGAACGCAGCCGCTTCGGCGAATGCTCGGACTCGGGGCCGCCCGGGAGCGGGCTGGCGACAGTCTCCTCGCCCTCCAACTGGGCGAGCTGGGCCTGGAAGTAGTTCTTCAGCCGGCTGCGGTACTCCCGCTCGAACGACCGCAGGTGCTCGACCTCGCGGGACAGTCGGTCACGGTCACGCTCCAGGTCGCCGAACAGCTGCTGCCGGCGCTCCGCGGTCTCGGCGTCCAGCTTCTGCGCGCGGGCCCGCGCGTCGGACTCCATCCGGTCCGCCTTGGCCCGGGACTCGTTGGTCAGTCGCTCGGCCTTCATCCGTGCCTCGGCCAGGATCTTGTCGGCCTGATCCTTGGCGTCGGCCTCGATCTCCTCGGCGTTCTTGGCCGCGATCTCGAGCAGCCGGGCGGCAGCGCCGGACGCGTCCGCGACCGACTCCGGACCGCCGCTGCGCTGCGGCGGGGCCATGACCGGCATCGGCGGAGCCTCGATCACCGGCGGCGGCTTGGGCTCCTCCCGCATCGGACGGGGCGGCTCCGGGGCCGGCATCGCCCTGGTGTTCTCCGGCGGCCGGGCGCTCGACGCGGCGGCCAACTTCGTACGGAGGTCGTTGTTCTCCTGAGTGAGGCGCTCCAGTTCGGACTCGACCTCGTCGAGGAACTGATCCACCTCTCCCATGTCGTAGCCCTCGCGCAGGCGGACGGGCGTGAAGCGCTTGTTTCGCACGTCCTCTGGAGTAAGCGGCATGACCTCACCTCAGGTTCGAAGGGACAACAGACCTTCCTGGTGCGCCCACCGTACCCGGTTAACGGCAGATGGCGACAACTGGGCGCATGGCGGCTCAGCTAGAAGAAGATCGCCGCGTTGACCTGCTGAAGGATGTAGATCAACACGAAGAGCACCAGGGGGGAGAGGTCCAATGCCACCATGCCGAGCCGTAGTGGTGGGAGGACGCGACGGATCGCGCGCAATGGCGGATCGGTAATGGAATAGATGATCTCGCAGAGCACGAGGAGGGCGCCCTTGGGCTGCCACGATCGGGCCAACATCTGAACCCAATCCAGAACAATGCGGGCGATCAAGAGAATAAGACAAATCCACAGGACAAAGGCGATGATCTCACCGGCAAGCTGCATGCGCGTGTCTGCTCTGTCAGCTCTGGTTGAAGAAGCCGCCTTCGGCGAGGCGCTGCTTGTCCTCGGCCGTGACGGAGACGTTCGGCGGGGACAGCAGGAACACCTTGGCCGTGACCCGCTCGATCGATCCGTGGACCGCGAAGATCAGGCCGGCCGCGAAGTCGACCAGCCGCTTGGCGTCGTTGTCGTCCATCTCGGACAGGTTCATGATCACCGGGATGCCTTCGCGGAAGTGCTCACCGATCGTGCGCGCCTCGTTGTAAGTGCGTGGGTGCAGGGTCGCGATCCGGGTGGCGTCGTTGCGGTGGACCTCGACTGACCGGCGCCGTGGCGCCAGCTCGGTCACCTGGCCGGACGGCTCGTCGCGAACGGCGCGGACCGGTCGACGCTCCACCGGCTCCTCCTCGGGCTCGACCTCGTCGTCGTACTCGTCATCGAATCGGTCGGCATCCTCGACCAGGCCGAGGTATACACCAACCTTGCGCATCGCGCCAGCCATGGCTTTCGACCTCCGGGTCCGTTCGAGACGGTCGTCGCCTCGCGTCTCCTGCTCACAGGCGTCGCCTGCGTTGCTGACACTACCCGGCAAAAGGCCGCTCACCGAGCACCGCGCGACCTACGCGAACGTGTGTCGCGCCGGCGCGAATGGCCGCCTCCAGGTCGCCGCTCATGCCCGCGGACAGCATCGACGCGGTCGGATGGTCGCGTCGCAGATCGGCTGCGATGGCAGCGAGCCGCTCGAAGACCGGGCCCGGATCGACGCCCTGCGGCGCGATCGCCATCACGCCGCCCAGCTCCAGAGGGTCGGCCGCCCCGATCCGATCGGCGATCTCGGCTACCTCGTCCGGTGCGCAGCCGGCCCGGGCGGCCGACGGCTCGGGGTCCAGGTTGACCTGAACCAGACAGCGGACGGTGCGCTCCTCGTCGGCCGCGCCGCGCGACAGCGGCTCCACCAGCCGGTCCCGGTCCACGGAGTGCACGACGTCGGCATAGCGGGCGATCGCCCGCGCCTTGTTGCGTTGCACGGATCCGACGAAGTGCCAGATCAAGCCGGCCGGTGCGGACACTCGCTTCGTACGGGCCTCCGGATGGCGGCTCTCCCCCACATCGCGTACGCCGAGATCGGCCAGCAGTGCCACGTCACTGGCGGGGAAGGTCTTGGTCACGACGACGAGCGTCACGCCGGCCGGGTCGCGGTCGGCCGACGTCGCGGTCTCGGCGATCCGCGCGCGCACCCGCTCGAAGCAGTCGCCCTCCGTGGTTCGCTCGAGACCGTCGCGCCCCCGCACGCTCCAACCGACCACGACGGCATCGACTGGGAGCAGCGTTTTCCAATTGCGAGCCCCGATCCTCGAGGC